>JAMOSR010000153.1 GCA_027062985.1 Nautiliaceae bacterium | reverse complement strand
GTAGTTTTGTTTTTATTTTTAACAGCTGCGTCAATCATAGCGATTACTTCGCTGCTAACCCATTTGAAATTGTCTTTCCATTCATCGATATTTTCGATTTTGTCTTTTACTCTGTTTAATACATCCGCTACTACACTTCCTGCATATGTAAACTCTGCAACTGCCGGCATAGGGAATCTTATAATTCCTCCAAGGTTTAACTCTTCTACGGCTTCGTTGTTTAATGCTTCTGTTTTAATTGTTTTTGTGTCGCTGTTTAACAGTTCCAAAATAATTTTTGCCGCTTCTTTTTTTATAATCATTGCGCGCCTCCTCTTAATTTTTTCGTAATTTTAACATATCATTTTAGTTTAGTCAATAAAACTAAACTTTATTTTGGCTAGAGTTTAGTCGGGGGATTTAAATTGAAATAGTAACTAAAAAAGAGAAAAAAAGATAGAAAAGATTTAATTTTCTTTTGAATTTTCTTCTTTTTCAGGGTTTACCATTTTTGCTATTAAAATGGAAATACCGTAAAGTATAAGAAGAGGTGCAGCCATTGCAAGCTGTGAAAATAAATCCGGCGGTGTTAAAACCGCTGCAAGAATAAAAATTATGACTATTGCGTATCTTGCAAAATCTTTTAGTGTTTGGTCCGTAACCAATCCTAGTTTTGCTAAAAAATATGTAACTACGGGCATTTCAAAAGCTATACCAAATCCAAGCATCAGTTTTCCAAAGAAACTTACGTATTCGCTCATTCTTGGCATTGCCGTAAATTCACTTCCGCCAAATGTTATAAGCATTTTAAAGCCCACCGGAAATACTACATAATAAGCAAAAGCAGCACCGGCTACAAACATAACGGTCCCCCAAAATACAAAAGGAATAACCAGTTTTTTTTCATGTTCGTATAATCCCGGTGCAATAAAAGCCCAGATTTGATATAAAATAAAAGGCAATGCCATAAAAAGCCCTGCAAACAGTGATATTTTTACGGCTGTGAAAAAAGGTTCGGCCAGTCCGGTAAATATTATTTTGCTGTCTTTTTTAAGCTCTAGTGCTTCTAAAAGCGGTTCGCTCATCCATTGGAAAATGTCTTTCCAGAATACAAATGCCAGAAAGAAAAAAAGAAAATAGATAATTACTATTTTAATAAGCCGAGAACGAAGCTCGGCTATATGAGGTTTAATCTCTTCAAGCATTTTTTTCTTGTTCTTTTGTTGTAGAATTTGCAGTTGTTGTTTGATTTTCGATTTTATCGGTTTTTTCGGTAGTTTTAATATCTGTTTCTTCGCCTTCTTTTACGGCATCTTTAAAGTTTTTAATACCTTTTCCAAGCCCGCTTGCTAGTTCAGGTATTTTTTTACCTCCGAAAAGCAGTAAAACTACTAATAAAATAACGACGATTTGCCATGTACTTACACCCATTGCGTATCCTTTTTTTGAGAATTTTAGCATAAATTATTGAAATGATGGTATTCTTTGATAAAATTTTACAAAAAAGGAACAAAATGGCGTTAAAACTTGCGGTATTTGATTTTGATTCTACTCTTATGGACGGTGAAACAATAGATTTTTTGGCCGAACCGTTGGGTCTAAAAGACAAGGTGGCTTCTATTACAGAGATGGCTATGAGAGGAGAACTTGATTTTTTTGAGAGTCTTATAATGAGGGTAAAACTTCTTGAAGGACTTGAGGAAAAAAAGGTAGATGAAATTTGTCATAATCTGCCTTTAATGCCGGGGGCTGATGAGACGATAAAAGTACTTAAAAAAGAGGGATTAAAAATTATGGTTTTTAGCGGAGGTTTTAGAAACGCCACTTCTTATTTTAAAGAAAAACTGGGTTATGATGCCGATTTTAGTAATATCCTTCACAGTAAAAACGGAATTCTCACGGGGCTTGTAGGCGGTGAAATGATGTTTAGCCATTCAAAGGGAGATATGTTAAAAAGAATTCAAAACGTTTTAGGCGTTACTCCTGAAGAGACGATGGTAGTAGGTGACGGTGCCAATGATTTGAGTATGTTTAAACACGCTGCAGTTAGAGTTGCTTTTTGCGCAAAAGAAATTCTTAAAAAAAACGCTAACATTATAATAGAAGAGAAAGATTTAACTAAAATATTGGAATTTATTTAAGGAGTTTAAAATGAATACAAGTATCTGGGTAGATTATTTGGACAGGGAATTTTTAGACAGCAAATTTAAAGAGTGGATAAACAGCGGTCTTGTAAACGGACTGACAAGCAACCCTGCGATTTTTGCAAACGCGCTAAAAAAAGAAGTCTATAAAGAAGATATAGAAAAACTGAAAGGGAAATCTCCAAAAGAGATTTATGAAGAAATAGCGGTTAAAGACATTCAAAAAGCGTGTGATATTTTAGCCCCTTTATACGACAACGGAGAAGACGGGTATGCCAGTATTGAAGTGGACCCAAGACTTATAAACGATGCAAAAGGGACGATTGATGAAGCTTTAAGGCTTTATGATAAAATTGAAAGAGATAACGTAATGATAAAAATTCCGGCAAATGAAGCCGGATATAAAGCTATGGAAGAACTTGCCAAAAGAGGTATAAATATAAATGCTACTCTTGTTTTTTCTCCAAATCAGGCTATGAGGGCACTTGATGCTATAAGTAAAGGTCCTAGGACGATTGACGGGGTTATTTCGGTATTTGTTAGTAGGTTTGACAGAAAATTAAATCCTGTTTTGGCTAAGCAAAATTTAGCAAAAGACAGAGTAGGATTTTTTAACGCAATTAAAATTTACAATCAGATAGAAGAAGCTGGATTACCTAATATCAGAACGCTTTTTGCTTCTACGGGCGTAAAGCAGGAATATCTGCCAAAAGATTATTATGTAGAAAATTTATACCTGCCCCATAGTGTGCTTACATTGCCTCTTGATGTTATTGAGGAGATTAAAAATAAAGAGCTTGAAGAGAGTTTTCATTTTCAAACGAAACATATTGATGCGTTTTTTAGTTTTTTAGCCCCTGCTGGGATTAGTATGCAAAAGATTTATCAGGAGTTATTTGATGAAGGAGTGGAAGCTTTCGAAAAAGCGTTTGAGGATATGCTAAGCTCCATTAAGGCGTAATTTATGAAAAAAGAGATGCTTAACAAATTTTTATATGCTATGATAAAAAAAGGAGGTAGTGATTTACATATCAAGTCTTCCGGTGTGGTAAGAGCGAGAGTTCATGGGAAACTGGCGGCTTTTACTCAAAATCCCGTTCCAAGAAAAGAAGTTGAAGAACTTCTTTTGGATATTTTGGGAGAAAAAAAATTTAAAGAATTTATGGAAAATAAGGATTTGGATTTTTCTTATAAACTTGATGAAAATTACAGATTCAGGGGAAACGCTTTTTTTCAAATAGAAGGCCCTTCTTTGGTTTTTAGGGTCATTCCTGTTAAGGTTCCTACTATTGATGAGCTTAATTTACCTCCAGTAGTTAAAAAATTTACGGAAATAGAAAGGGGACTTGTATTGGTAACAGGTGTTACCGGAAGCGGTAAATCTACAACCCTAGCCGCTTTAATAAATGAAATAAACGAAACAAAATCAAAGCATATTATAACTATTGAAGACCCTGTGGAATTTGTTCATAAAGATAAAAAAAGTCTTGTAAATCAAAGAAGTGTTGGAGAAGACACTGTATCTTTTGCCAGAGCCTTAAAAGCGGCTTTAAGGGAAGACCCTGATATTATTCTTGTAGGTGAAATGAGGGATATCGAAACAATTGAAATAGCCCTTCATGCGGCGGAAACAGGTCATCTTGTTTTTTCAACTCTTCATACGCTTGATGCAAAAGAGACTATTAACAGGATAATAGGGGTTTTCCCTCCTCAGGAGCAGCCGAGAATAAGACTTGTGCTCTCTTCTGTTATAGAAGGGATTATATCTCAAAGACTTGTACCCACCGTTGATAAAAAAAGGGTTGCCGCTATGGAAATTTTATTGAAAACTCCAAGAATTAAAGAACTTATTTCCCAAGATAGGGACAGCGAAATAAAAGACGCTTTGGAAGAAGGTAAAAATGTTTACGGTACCCAGAGTTTTGATCAGCATCTGGTCGATTTGGTTATCGGCGGAAGAATAGACGAACCTACCGCTATTGAATACGCTTCTAGTAAAGACGATTTTAAACTTAAACTAAAACAGGAAAAAATGAGACATAATATTAGTGATGAAGAAGAGGATGTAATAGCCCTTAAAAGTGAATGAAGTTTTATTGCAAAAAGCAATAATTTAGATATAATTCCAATTCGAAAAAAATTTAAGGAGACAATATGCTTGAAGGAATAATCAGAGAGAGTACTTCTAAGTCAGCGACTAAAAAACTTAGAAGAGATGGTTATCTGATTGCTAACATTTATGGAAAAGGTCAAGAAAACATAAATGCGGCATTCAAAAAAGGTGACTTTGTAAAATATATGAGAAATAAAGAACATTTAGTTTTCCCTGTAAAAGTTGGTGATAAAGAGTTTAAAGCGGTTGTTCAAGAGTATCAAAAAGACCCTGTAACAGGAGATTTGTTACATGTGGATTTATTAATGGCTCAGCCTGGAGTAAAACAATATTTTTATGTACCTATTAAAGTTGTAGGAACTCCTAAAGGTCTTAAAAACAAAGGTGTATTGATTTATCATAGAAGAAGAATTAAAGTTAAATCAACTCCTGAGAATTTACCTGATTATTTTGAAATTGACGTAAGTGATTTGGACGTTGGTGATAACGTACTTATTAGAGATATTAAAATGCCAGAAGGTGTTGAGTGCTATCTAAACCCTTCAATTCCTGTAGTCGGTGTAATTAAGGCAAAATAATCCCAAAAAGCTTCTCGCTTTTTGGCGAGAATTAAAGAGGCGCTATGAAACTTATTGTCGGTCTTGGTAATCCCGGAAAAAAATATGAATTAAATCGTCATAACGTAGGTTTTATGGCAGTAGACTATTTAATTGATACGTTTAAAGCTTCTAAGGTTTCTTCTAAATTTAAAGGTGAATTATATAAAGCCGGTGAATATCTGTTTTTAAAACCCACAACTTATATGAATTTATCAGGTGAGGCGGTCAGGGCAGTGAAGGATTTTTATAAAATAGACAATAAGGATATAATAGTTATTCACGATGATATAGATTTGAAACTCGGTGCTTTGAAATTTAAAAAAGGCGGAGGCAGCGGAGGTCATAACGGGCTTAAATCGATAGATTCCCATATAGGTAATGATTATTGGCGTGTAAGAATTGGAGTTGGAAGACCTGAGAGAAAAGAAGAAGTTGTAAATTTTGTTTTAAGTGATTTTAGCAGTGAAGAAATAGAGTGTATAAAACCCCTTTTTGAAACGGTGGCAAAAGCGGTTGAAGATATTGCTCAGGCGCCTAGCAGATACTCTAAAAAAGGGTGTTAGTGTATTTTTGGTATATTCTCAAAAAATACGTAAAAAATTTTTTTACGGTTCTTTTTGCATTAAGCGTTTTGTTTGTGATAGTGGATTTGAGTTTTAACTTTTCAAAATTGCCTTATTCTTCAAACTTACAGGTTTTATATGTTTCTTATCAATTTCTTTACGCTGTTTTTGTTTTATATCCTTTAGCAATTATTTTTTCTTTTTTATTAACTGTTTCATCTATGATTAAATTTAATGAATTTGTCAGTTTTTACTCTTTAGGTTTTTTACCTAAAAAGATTCTGATGCCTTTTTTATTATTTTCGTTTTTTTTTACTTTTTTTATATTTTTTCTTCAAAGTACTAAACTTGCTTATATCAATCAATATGCCTCAGCGGTTAAAAACAGTGAAAAACTTAAAGATAAAGACCTTTTTCTAAAGCATAATAACAAAGTTGTTTATATAAAAGAACTTAATCCGATATTTAAAATTGCAAATGACGTGAGGGTTTTTGAAATAAACGGTGACTTAAAAAAAATGATTTATGCTCCTAAAGCTTATTTTGTAAATAATAGATGGTATGCTAAAAATGCGGAAATTACTTATTTTTTTGAAAAAGAATGGGTAAAAGAATATAAAGATGTCTGTTTTTTGGAAAATTTCAAACCTAAAATACTTTCAAGCCTTAAAAGTTTGAATGAAATATCTTTTTATGACGCTTATCTTGCAATTCGTTATTTTAAAGATATTGACGAAAGCAAGATTTTAGCAATAGTGTTTTTTAAAATTTTTACGCCTCTTAGTATGATAGCATTAATGGTAATTTTCTTTTTAGTAGCTCCTGTTCATATAAGGCTCTCGAATATTACTCTTTTTATGATACAATCCATTATATTAAGCATTCTTCTTTGGGGAGGAGAATTACTGCTTTTTAAATTTTCAAAACAGGGAATAATCCCTTATTGGAGTATTGCCGTTCCTTTTGTGATTTTGTTTGTTTTAGATATATATTTTTTAAGGAGAAAAAATGAACTTTAAGAATTTAGCGGAAAAATACGGTACACCTTTGTATGTATATGATTTTAATCATTTTGAAAATCAGTTTAACGAACTTAAAAAAGCTTTTAAAGCCAGAAAAAGTATTATATCTTATGCGGTAAAGGCAAATTCTAATCTTTCTGTTATCAAAAAATTTGCATCTCTTGGAAGCGGGGCTGATTGTGTAAGTATAGGGGAAGTAAAAAGAGCGCTTTTGGCGGGAATTGATAAATATAAGATTATTTTCAGCGGTGTAGGTAAAAGGGATGATGAAATAAAAGAAGCTCTTGAAAAAGATATATTAATGATAAACGTAGAGAGTGACGCGGAACTTAAAAGAGTGGATGCAATAGCTAAAGAACTTGGGAAAACTGCAAGAATTTCCATCAGGGTAAATCCTAATATCGACCCTAAAACGCATCCTTATATTTCCACCGGGCTTCATGAGAATAAATTCGGTGTGGATATTGAAACAGCTAAAGGAATGTATATTTACGCTAAAAAATCGTCAAATTTAAATCCGGTAGGAATTCATTTTCATATAGGAAGTCAGCTGACAGAACTTGAACCTATCCGGGAAGCTTCTCAAATAGTGGCCGATTTGGTAAGAAGCCTTAAAGCGATTAATATCGATATAAAATTTTTTGACGTAGGGGGCGGGCTTGGAATTAAATATAAAGATGAAGAAACTATAAAGCCTTATGATTACGCCCAGGCCATTTTATCTACTCTTAGCGGTTTAG
Source organism: Nautiliaceae bacterium (assembly GCA_027062985.1). GTDB lineage: Bacteria > Campylobacterota > Campylobacteria > Campylobacterales > Nautiliaceae > Caminibacter. The sequence goes on along the minus strand of JAMOSR010000153.1, from coordinate 7,602 downwards.
ATGTTACTATCGTTTGCGAACCTGGAAGATTTTTGGTTGGAAACGGAGGATGGTTCTTAACAAAAGTACTGTATGAAAAAGTAAACGGTGATAAAAGATTTGTAATAGTTGATGGGGCTATGAACGATTTAATAAGACCGAGCCTTTATAACGCATATCATAAAATAGAAGTGTTAAGCTCAAAAGAAAATCCAAAAATTTCAAAAGCCAATATTGTGGGACCTATATGTGAAAGCGGCGACTTTTTTGCTAAAAATATAGAGGTTCCGGAAACCAATCCGGGAGATTTGGTAGTTATACACAGTGCGGGAGCTTACGGATTTACCATGAGCAGTAACTATAACACCCGTCCTCGTCCTGCGGAAGTAGCCGTAGAAGATGGAAACGACAGAATTATAAGAAGAAGAGAGACTTTTGAAGATTTAATAGCACAGGAATTGGATTATTTGGTATGAGAGGATATTTTTTAGATGTTCAGGGGACTTTAATTGATGATAAAAATTTTCTGCCACTGCCCGGGGCTTTAGAGTTTGTAAGATACTTAAAAAAGAATAAAATACCTTTTATTCTTTTAACAAACAACACGAAAATACCATCAGAAGAGTTTAAAAAATATTTAAAAGGTTTAGGGTTTGAATTTGATAATTATCTTGACCCTTTAACGGTTTTGGATGATGTTATAAACACTTCCGTTGCTCCTTACGGGAGTGAAAAATTTTTAAAAATAATAAAAGAAAAATATTCTGTAAATTATAAAAACCCCGGTATGATAGTACTTGGAATAAAACTGTATTCCAACGAAGAATTTGCTGACATTATAGAAATGATTTTACAAGGGGCTAAACTTGTAGGAATGCATAAAACATCTCTTTATCATAAAGATAATAAAAGATATCCGGGGCTTGGAGCTATTTTGGAGATGTTAAAATATGCTACGGGGAGCGATTATGAGGTTGTTGGAAAACCTTCTTTTAGATTTTTTAAAAAAGCTTCGGATATTTTAAAGCTTAGTTTTGATAAAATTACCATTATAAGCGATGACTTATACGGAGACATTATTCCTGCTATGGAATTTGGTATGGAAGGTGTTCTTGTTTTAAGCGGAAAGATAAAAAATGAAAAAGAAATAAGTCAAAAACCTCACAAAATATTTAAAAATATAGGAGAGTATCTTGAATTTATCAGAACTGAGAAAACAGATTGATTCTATTGATAATGAAATCATAAAACTTCTTAACAAAAGAATGGAAATAGTAAAAAAAGTAGGAGAACTTAAAAATACTACAAACGCTCCAATTTACAGACCTGAGAGGGAAAAAGAGATTATTGAAAGACTTACTGAAATTTCCAAAAAAGAAGGCGGAGTTTTAGGTAAAGAAGAAATTGAAGCTATTTTTTTGGAAATATTTGCCATAAGCAGGGCACTTGAAAGAAAAGAAAGAATAGCGTTTTTAGGACCTGTAGGAACTTATACCCATCAGGCGGCAGAAGCGAGGTTTGGTGCTACGGCTAAATATCTTCCTGTTATAAATATAGAAGGTGTTTTTAAGACGGTTGCCAATAAAGAAGCTAAATACGGGGTTGTACCTATTGAGAACAATACCGAAGGCGTTGTAGGCATAACTCTTGATAGTTTAAAAAAATATGACGTTAAAATAGTGGCTGAAGTATGTATGGAAATACATCATTCTTTTGCTTCTTTATGTGAGGATGTAAGCAAAATAAAAAGAATATATTCTCATCCCCAAGGATATAACCAGTGCCTTGGATTTTTAGAAAATTACGGTCTTTTAGAAGCTGAGTTTATTCCCACCAAATCTACTGCCGAAGCCGCTAAAATTGCTTCAAAAGACCCTGAAGGAGGGGCAATATGTTCTAAAATAGCGGCAAAACTATATAATGTGCCTTTATTGTTTGAAAAAATAGAGGATAATAAAGCCAACAGAACAAGATTTATTATTATAAGCGATTTTAAAACCAATCCTTCGGGAGAGGATAAAACTTCTGTTATTGCCAAAACATCTCATAAATCAGGTGCCCTTTTTGACCTTCTTAAAAAATTTAAAGAAAGAGATATAAATCTTTTAAAGATAGAGTCACGTCCTATGAAAGACGATACATTTAACACATGGTTTTATATAGATTTTGAAGGACATATAGACGAACCTGAAATAAAAGAGCTGATAGAAAAAGAAAATATGATATGGCTTGGAAGTTATCTTAGGGATTGTTAAAAAAGGAGAATTTAATGTTTGAAAAAATAAAAGACTTAAAAACCTATGAAGCCGGAAAGCCCATTGAACTTGTCGTAAGGGAATATGGAATAAAGCCGGAGGAAATTATAAAACTGGCAAGCAATGAAAATCCTTACGGTCCTTCGCCTAAAGTGATAGAAGAGGTTAAATCAAAAGCCCATCTTATGCACAGGTATCCCGATGACAGTTTTTATGAGTTAAAAGAGGGGCTTTCAAAAAAATTTGGTTTAAATGCCGAAAATTTCATAATAGGAGCCGGTAGCGACCAGGTTTTGGAATTTGCCGTACATGGAATATATCCGAGCAGAGTTTTAATGGCGGGTATTACGTTTGCAATGTATGAGATATATTCAAAACAAGTAGGAGCCGAGATTTTAAAAACTTCTTCAAAAGAGCATAACCTTAAAGAATTTTATGATATGTATAAAGAATATAAACCGGAAATAATTTTTTTATGCGTACCTAATAATCCTCTTGGAGAATGTCTGGATGCGGACGATGTTTATGATTTTATAGAAAAGGTTGATTCTCAAACGCTTATTATAGTAGACGGGGCTTATCAGGAGTTTGCTTCTTTTAAAGATTCTAAAAAGGCTCTTGATGTTAAGAAATTGACTGATTATCCGAATGTGCTTTATACAGGGACTTTCAGTAAAGCATACGGTCTTGGAGGTATGAGAGTAGGATACGGAGTGGCAAACAAGGAGATTATTAAAAATCTTCATAAGTTAAGACCTCCTTTTAATATAACGACACTTTCCCTTGCAGCTGCGGTAAAAGCGTTAAAAGATGAGGAGTGGGTTAGCAAAGGAATAAAAAACAATTTTAAAGAAATGGAAAAATATATCTCTTTTGCAAAGGAAAAAGGCATTGAATATATAGAAAGTTATACCAATTTTATAGTCCTCTTTATCGAAAACTCAAAAGAAATTTCCAACAAGCTTCTAAAAAAAGGCATTATTGTAAGAGATATGAGTTCTTACGGGTTTGATGCTATAAGAATTACTATAGGAAAACCTGAAGAAAATGATAAAGTAATTGACATATTAAGGGAAATTAGTTGAATTTTGAAGCTTTATTTAAGCAGATTATAGAATTTTTTAACAAACTTAATAAAAAACAGCGTTATGTAATTATAGGGAGTATAGTTACTGTTATTGCCATTATCTCCTTTTTAGTGGTTTTTAATACCGCTTCTTCTAATAAAAAACCCGGATATGCTATTTTGTTTGATAATCTTAAACCTCAGGACGCCGCTTTAATAGTTCAGTATCTTGATAAAAAGCAAATCCCTTATATAATTCCGGAAGAAGGCGTTATAGAAGTTCCAAAAGAAATAGTTGAAAAAGTAAGGCTTGACGTAGCGGCTCAGGGGCTTCCTAAATCCAGTAAAGTTGGTTTTGAGCTGTTTGACAAAAATTCTTTTGGAGCTACCGATTTTGAACAAAGGGTGAAATATTTAAGGGCCATTGAGGGGGAACTTGCCAAAACTATAGAATCCATTTCTGCGGTAGAAGAGGCAAAGGTAAACATCGCTATTCCAAAAGAGTCGGTTTTTGTGGAAAAAGAAGTACCCCCTACGGCTTCGGTGCTTATCAAATTAAGACCTAATATGATTTTAACCCCCAAACAGATTCAGGGAATAAAATGGCTGGTTGCCGCGGCTGTGCCTAAACTTAAACCTGAAAACGTAAAAATAGTTGACCAATACGGGAACCCTTTAGGAGAAAACGATGAACTGACCCGTAATAATGAACTTTTAAAAACTCAGCTTCTTTATAAAAAAAGAATAGAAAAAGCTTTAGAAGATAAAATAGTTTCGATATTGGCTCCTATTGTAGGAGGTAAAGATAAGGTTGTGGCAAAGGTGAGCGTTGATATAGATTTTTCTCAGGTTAAATCAAAAGCCACTATATATTCTCCGGATAATGTTGTTAGAAGCGAGCAGACTCTTGAAGAGAGCCGTATTGGAACAAAACCTAAAGAAGTCGGAGGGGTACCCGGCGTTGTCAGCAATATAGGTCCGGTGCAGGGACTTAAAAACAATCAGGTGGTTGATAAGTATAATAAAAGCGAAACCACTACCAATTATGAAATTTCAACTACTGTAAAAAATATAAAAGAGGACTTTGCCAAAATAAAAAGAATTACGGCGGCTGTGGTGGTTGACGGACACTATAAGGTTGATAAAGACGGTAAAAAAACATTTGTGCCTTTAAGCGAAGTAGAAATAGCGAATATCCAAAATCTCGTTAAAAACGCAATAGGTTTTGACCCTAAAAGGGGAGATAGCGTAACTGTCAGCAGTTTTGAATTTGCTCAGACTACAAAAGCCGCGGCTACTACACCTGTAGGAAAGATTATGGGAATGATAGAGATGTATTTAGGACCTGTCGCACCTGTGCTTAAATATCTGTTTTTGGCGTTGGTGCTGTTTGTTTTCTACAAAAAAGTAATTACCCCGTTTACTCAAAAAATGCTTGAAGTAAAAATAGAAGAAGAAGAACCGGCTAAAAAAGAAATTGAAATAGAAGAAGAGGAATTAGGAACAACTTATGATAAAATAAAAGAGTTAAAAGAAAAAGTGGAACAGCAGCTTGGAATTAGCGGAGAGATAAACGAAGAAGAGTTAAAATATGAAGTATTGCTTGAGAGGGTAACTAAAATGGTTGAAGATAATCCAGAACAGGTTGCTAAAGTTTTAGAAAATCTGATAAAAGAAGAGCATACAGAAATATAAAGGATAAATAATGGCTTTAAGTCCTCAGCAACAGGCTATTTTAGAAGAACTTTCAATGCCTGAAAAAATAGCGATTTTGCTTATTCAGCTTGGAGAAGATTTAACGGCTCAGATTTTTTCTTACATGGATGTGGATACGATTACTGAAATCTCAAAATATATTGCTACCGCTAGGGCTATAGACAAAGCCATTGCCGCTGCGGTATTGGAAGAGTTTTACGTAATTTTCCAATCTAACCAATATATTGCAAGCGGAGGTTTGGAATATGCAAAAGAGATTTTATATAAGGCGTTAGGGCCTGAAGAAGCTAAAAAAGTTCTTGATAAACTCGCAAAATCCCTTCAAAGCGAACAGACGTTCGGATTTTTACAAAAGGTTAAACCTCAACAGCTTGCCGATTTTATCGTTAACGAACACCCTCAGACAATTGCTCTTATTTTGGCTCATATGGACCCTACAAGTGCGGCTGAGACACTTAGTTATTTTCCGGATGAAATAAGGGCTGAGGTATTGATGAGAATGAGTAATTTAGGAGATATTTCTCCTCAGGTTATTAAAAAAGTAAGCGCTATTCTTGAAACCAAACTTGAGTCTTTAACCGGATACAAAGTGGAAATTGGAGGGGTGAGGTTTGTTGCCGAAATTTTTAACAGACTCGGTCAAAAAGCCGCTAAATCCACCCTTAAGTATATAGAACAGATTAATAACGAACTTGCAGAAGAGATTAAAGAAAAAATGTTTACCTTTGAAGATATTCTTAAACTCGATAATACCGCAATCCGTGAAATCTTAAAAGAAGTTGATAAAAATACTCTTATGATAGCCTTAAAAGGCGCACCTGAAGAGTTAAAACAGAAGTTTCTTGCCAATATGTCGCAAAGAGCAGCGGCAGCGTTTGAAGAAGAAATGCAGTTTTTAGGTCCTGTAAAAGTAAAAGAAGTTGAGGCAGCTCAGAGAAAAGTTATCGAAATAGTTCAAAAACTTGCCGAAGAAGGTAAAATTTCAATTGGTGCAGAGGAAGAGATAATTGAGTAAAATAGTTAACGGAGGAAAGAGCGACAAACATATAATAAAAACGTATAAGTTTAAAGAGCTTGACGATCTTGCAGGAAATGATGACGAGTTTGTTTCGTCCTCTTTTGCTAAATTGCCGGAAAAAGAGACTCAAGAAGATAATGTAATTTCGCAAAGCGAGCCGTCTTCAGGGGTAAATAGTGAAATAGTTGAAAATCTTTTATTAAAAATAGAAGAGCTTTCCACTAATATGTTAAAAGCTCAAAGTGAATTTGAAAATGAAATAAAAAAATGTTATGATAAACTTCAGGCGGAAAAAACGAAATCATTTGAGGAAGGTTATCAAAAAGGTCTTCAAGAAGCCCGGGATAAATGTCAACAGGAGATTAATGAAACTAAAAAACTTTTTGAAGATTCTATAAAAAAACTTGATGAAATAAGTAAAATATTTGAAGAAAAAATAGATACTATAGAAAAAGAGCTTATTTCTGTAGCGTTAGATATAGCAAAAGAAATTTTACAAAAAGAGATAAGCGAAAATTCTCAGGAAATTGCTTATAATCTGGCAAAATCACTGATGGAAGACGTGAAAAATGCAACTCATGTAAAAATAAAAGTAAATCCAAAAGACGCCGAATTTTTAAAAGATAAATTCAAAGGTGTGGAAATTATTCCTGATGAAGCAGTAAAAGAGGGAGGAGTGGTTATTTTAAGTGATGTAGGTAATATCGACGGAGAAATAGAAGAGAGGTTTAAAGCGGTAAAAGAGGCCGTATTGAAAGCAAGGAGCAGTTGATAATGTACAAAGATTTAAAAACTATGAAAATAGAAGAGTTGAACAAAGTTGCCGAAAAAATAAGAAAAAGAATACTTGAAGTTGTTTCTTCTAAAGGCGGACATTTAAGCTCGACTCTTGGAGCGGTGGAGCTCATTATCGGTATGCATTATGTGTTTGATGTGGAAAAAGACCCTTTTATTTTTGACGTTTCCCATCAGGCGTATGCCCATAAACTATTAACCGGAAGATGGGAGGCTTTTGATACGTTAAGACAGTTTGGCGGAATAAGCGGATACACAAAACCGAGTGAGAGTAAATATGATTATTTTAGTGCGGGGCACTCTTCAACTTCTATTTCTATAGCGGTTGGAGCTGCAAAAGCCATAAAATTAAAAAAAGAAAACAGAACGCCTGTAGTTTTAATAGGTGACGGCGCTATGAGTGCGGGAATGGTGTATGAAGCTTTAAATGAACTTGGATATTTAAAACTGCCTGTAGTAATTATTCTAAATGATAACGAAATGAGTATAGGAAAGCCTATAGGCGCTATCAGTAAATATCTTACAAAACTAAAAGCCGGAAGGTTTTATCAGGGATTTAAGGAAAAGTTTAAAAAGTTCTTAGACCAGGCACCGGGAGATATTAAATATGCGGCAAAAAAATTTGAAGAGATTTTTAGCGTTAACGGTGTGTTTTTTGAAGAAATGGGGCTTGAATATATAGGCCCTATTGACGGACATAATCTTGAAGAGATTATAGATGTTTTAAAAATTGCAAAAGAGCTTAAAAAGCCGGTAGTTGTTCATGCTAAAAC
>JAMOSR010000152.1 GCA_027062985.1 Nautiliaceae bacterium | reverse complement strand
AAGATTCAATTAAAAGATGTAAGTGAAAAGATGGATATAAACATACAATCAGTAAAGAAATATTGGGGGCTATATAAGAAAGGAGGGATAGAGAATTTAAAGCTCAAATATAAAGGAAGAATACCAATATTAAATAAAGAGGAATTTGAAAGATTCAAAGAGAAAGCAAAAGAGGGGTTTGATAGTTTAAAATCAATGCAAGAGTGGATAAAAGAGGAATTTAATAAAGAATTATCTATAAAGACGATAAGTTATTGGTGCAAGAAATTAGGTATTAAAAAAAAAGGGCAGACCTTCAAATATCAGTAAAGATGAGAGAAGAGTAGAAGAATTTAAAGAAAAAAGAATTAAAGAAATAGTAAAGAATAAGCCAAATGCAAGAATAATGTTTTATGATGAGAGTAGATTTGGACTAATAACAAGTGTAGGGAGGAAATGGACAGCAAAAGGAGTAAAGCCAATAATACCATATCAACAAAAATATGAATATTTTTATTTATACCAAGCAACGGATATAAAAACAGGTGAGGATTTTTCAATGTATATGTCGCATTTAGATAGTGTTTGTTTTAATGAATATTTAAAAAATTTAAGTGAAAAATTTAAAAACGATAATATAGTTTTAATAATGGATAATGCAAGTTTTCATAAATCTAAACAACTTAAAGTCCCTAAAAATATAAAAATTGAGTATCTTCCTCCATATTCACCAGAGTTAAATCCACAGGAAAGAAGATTTGAAGATATAAAGAAATTTTTAAAGAATATAACATTTAAAACGATAGAAGAATTAGAAAAAAAAGTTACAGAAATTCTTTTTTCATATACAAAAAAGCAAATTAAATCTTTGGTTTCTTATAACTATATCATAAAGGCTATGAATATATGAGAATTGGTATAAGTCTGAATTTTAAATTCTTTATAAACAATATAATCTGAAAATTTTTTGGGATATTTAAATATATAAATTTTATCTTTTGTAGGTATTATTGGACTAGTTATAATATCTACATTATGATGTAAATAGATTCTTTTAAGTAAATAATACTTTTCATATAGCAATTTGTAAGTTTTATAAAAATCATTCAAAACTAGTGTCAAACACTTTTATTTGGAGAATTTTTAATGGCGGAGAGGGCGGGATTCGAACCCGCGGTACCCTAAACGGGTACAACGCCTTAGCAGGGCGCCGGTTTCAGCCACTCACCCACCTCTCCGTGCGTTTGAAATTATATCAAAAATTTTCTAAAATTCAAGCCAAAAAAGGTATTTTTATGCAATTATTTCAAAAACTAATCATCATAGGCGACAAAGGAGAAAAAAAAGTAGCCAATGCATTAGAAAATGTTTTTAAAGAAAACGTTTTTATAAAAAGAAAATTTAAAATACCAACCATAACATCTTCCAAAGAAGCAGACATTCTTTTAATTCATCCGGCTTTGGGAATTTTTATAATAGAAGTTAAAAACAAAGACAAAATTGAAGAAAAAGATTACCTACAGGCAAAAGAATACAGAGACCTGCTTTTAGCGTATCTAAAAGAAAAGATAGGAAAAATTCCAATTAACATAGAATATAAAGTTTTTTATCCTAAAATCCCAAAAACCAAACCTCCTTTTGGCTATGAAAACCACACTCTTTTTAAAGAAGATTTAGATGACTTAAAAACACTTTTTAAATCCACATACAACTCCGTTCCTTTATATGAGAGTTTCAAAAAAGTGTTAGAGGCATTAGAGATTGACTTTGACGCAAAACCCATTATTTCACACAATCAGATAGAATTTTTTGATCAAAAACAGCTAAGTGTTCTTAACAGCTACAAAGGAGGATTCAGGCTTATAAGAGGTGTTGCCGGAAGTGGTAAGACCGTAATTCTTACAACATTTGCAAACAAGGTAAAAAATCCGTTAATTCTTTCATTTAATTCAACTCTTAACAAAAAACTTAAACAAAACATCAAAAATCCGACAGCCAAAGTTTTTACCCTGTTTAAATTTTTAACCCACATAGGAATAGACCTTCCTGATACAAACGATTTTGATAAAAAATTTAAGTTTATCGCTCAAAACCTTGATCTGATTGAAAAAAAACTAAAAACTTTTTTAAATAAAAATGAAATAAATTACTTTTTGGTAGATGAAGCGCAGGATATGGAAGCGGGATTTTTAAGAATGATGATAAACAACATTTCAAACAGTCTTATTTTTATAGATGAAGCCCAAAAATTCTACAACTATTCGCTAAAAAATTTCGATGAAGTTACAAAGCACCCAAAATACCCTCCTTTATCGGTAAAAGGAAGAAGAACAATAAATCTAAAAAACATCTACAGAACACCAAACAATATTGCAAAATGTGCGCTTGATATTGTAAAAAACGATTCTACCCTTAACAGATATTACAAAAATATTAATTTTATAAAAGAGAATTTTTCAAATGAAATAAAACTTCTTTTAAAAGAAGGCGAACTAAATATTCTTAAAATCAACGACCAAAAAATAGAAGAAATAATAAATTCAATAGATAAAAATGAAACCTATCTTATCCTTACACACAATAAAAATAAAAGAGATACACTTAGAAAAAAATTCAAAAACGTAGAGACAATAAACGGTTCAAAAGGCTTAGAAGCAGATCATGTAATAGTAGATGATTTTTATAAGTTTTTGTATAAAAACCAGCACAATGATATTTTTTTCAAACAGCTTTATTTGACATACTCCCCACGCCTAAACGCAGGGGATTCCGGCTTTAAAACGATGGTTGCTGACATATAGCCAGTCTTACACCATCTATGCCAAGGATTGATGCCCCAACCCTACAAATATTTATACTTGCATTTATATCTCTATTGTGTTTTGTGTTACATTCAGGACAAATCCAACTTCTATCGTTTAAGTTTAGATTTTCATTTACATATCCGCATACATTGCAAGTTTTGGTAGATGGATAGTATCTATCAATTTTGATTAAGTTTGTTTTGTATTCAA
>JAMOSR010000151.1 GCA_027062985.1 Nautiliaceae bacterium | reverse complement strand
CCGTTTATAATAAATTCTTTTACCCCTTTTGGTTTTTTAAATTTTCTTTGCATTTCCGGATGTGTTTCTAAAAGTTTTGAATAAAAATATTTAAATACCGGTGCCGATACCCTTCCTCCGCTCATGCTTTTTCCAAGAGTGGACGAGTCGTCGTTTCCAAACCATATAATTGTTTGTGTGTCGGGGGTAAAACCGCAAAACCATGCGTCTATATATTTGTTGGTAGTACCTGTTTTACCGGCTATTTCTATTCCTTCCACTTTTGCGTTTTTACCCGTGCCCCTTTTAACTACGTCTTTTAATATGTCAATCATCAGATAAGCCTGATAATCGGGTTGTATGTATTCGTGTTTGTTTTCGATATTTATTGTAATGTTTTCTTTAGGCACCGTTATTTTTCTAACTATTTTAACATGGGATTTAATTCCATAATTGCTGAATATCGTATAAAGTTCGCTTATGTTCCAGATACTCTCTCCTATGCTTCCAAGTGCGATTGAAAGGTTTTGTGGTATTTTTTCAAATCCGAAATTATAAAGTTCTGTAATTATTTTATCGAGTCCAATGGATAGTACGAGATTTATCGTAGCCAGGTTTCGTGAATGTACAAGTGCTTCTCTTAAAGTTATCAGCCCTAAAGTGTTTCTTTCGTAGTTTTTAGGTTTCCAAAAGTTTTGTTCTTGAGGAGTGTTTCCCGGGATTTTAAACGTTCTGCTGAGGTCTGGGATAAGGGTTGCCGGATTATAACCTATATTAAGGGCTATTTGGTAGATAAACGGTTTGACGGCGCTTCCTATACTTCTTTTTGATTGTATGGCTCTGTTAAATTTGCTTTTTTTATAATCCACTCCTCCTACAAGGGCGAGAATGTCTCCTGTTTGTTGATTAATGGTAATTAAAGCTCCGTTTAGTTTTTCCGGGTCTAGTTTTGAATTCATTTCAAGAAGTCTTTTATAATTCCATTTTATGGCCTTTTGGGCTATTTGTTGGGTAGGCAGGTCTATTGTCAGATATATGTAATAGCCTCTGTAAAAAAGGTCGGGAAACTCTTTTTTTAGTTTTTTTATGGCGGCATCTACGGCATAAGGGGCTTTTGGTTTTATCATGTATTTATAAACTTTGGGATTTTCTATTAGTGCTTGTTTAAATTCATTTTCGCTTATCCACCCTAAAGAGTACATTCTTTTTAAAATGGAATTGGCTCTTTTTATATTCAGGTTGTAATTTTTTGTAGGGTCGTAAAGAGAAGGGCCTTTTGGAAGGGCTATGAGCATTGCGGTTTCTTTTAGGCTAAGTTCGTTTAAATCCTTATGGAAATATCCTAAAGAGGCCGTTCTTATGCCGTAATATCCGTGTCCTAAATAAACCTGGTTTAAATATCTTTCCAGGATTTCCTCTTTTGATAGGAAATGTTCCACTTTCATAGCTATTATAATTTCTTTAAGTTTACGCTCTATGGTTTTTTTTCTGTTTAGATAAATGTTTCTTATCAGCTGCTGTGTAATAGTTGATGCACCTTCCACTTTTTTACCTGCTTTTATATCTTTTATCAAGGCTCTTAGTATAGCGTTGAAATTAATTCCCGAATGTTCAAAAAAGGAAGTGTCTTCGGTTGCTATAAGGGTTTCTATTATTCTTGGGGGAATGTCTTTGTATTTAACATATATTCTGTTTTCTTTTGAATATTTTACGTCAAGAAGATTGTCGTTTTTGTCGAAAAAAAGAGTAGAAAGGGGAGGATTGTAATAAATTATTTTTTCTGTTGCAAATCTTGTGGAGTTATACAGATATATAAAATAAACAAATCCGGCTGTAAGTACTAACAAAATAAAAGTAAGGAAAATTGAGAAAATTTTTTTAATCATTTAAAAACTTTACCGTGTTTTTAATAATCTCAATATCTATATTTGTTCTTAAAATAACCCTGAAAATAGGGGTTTTTACGGTAGGAGGTCTTATCGCTCCTACCAGAATATTTCTTTTTTGAAGTTCTTCTTTTTTTTTCATAAGGATTTTATTTGAGCTTTCAGGTATCGTTTTTATTAAAGAAGGGGTGTTAAAAGCGGATTTTCTTCTGTTTATTTTCTTTTTAAAGATATTTAAGTTTTTTTCTATTTTTTCAAGGGCGTAAAAGGCGCTTAGGGTGTCTAGGGGACTAAGAGCAGTGGTATAAATGACGCTTTTTGCCTTGTTTATTAAAAAATTTATAATTTCACTGTTTGCCAGAATATAAGCTCCATAACTTCCTAAGGCTTTTCCGAGTGTTCCCATTTTTATCGTTTTTTTTGGGTCTAATTCGTATTCATCGGTAATGCCCATTAAATTTTTGCCGCACACCCCTACGCTGTGAGCTTCGTCTATTATTAAATGACCTATTTCCTGAGCGTAAGAAGTTATCTCTTTTTTTACTTTATCTCCAAGCATTGAAAAAATGCCTTCCGTTACTACAAAAACCCTGTTGAAGTTTTTATAGTCTTTGCTTTTTTGTTTTAAGTCGCTAATATCGTTATGGTTAAAAAATCTCACTTCCGCCTGTGTAAGTTTACTTCCCACTATGCCGCTGGCGTGATACTCTTTGTCTACTAAAAACAAATCCCCTTTTCTTCCAAGTTCAAACAAAGCCATATTTGCCAAAAATCCGCTTCCGAGTATCAGGGCGTCTTCAAAGTTATTTAGTCTTTTTAGTTTATTTTCTAAAAGTTGGTGAGCTTTATTGTATCCGTTAACCAAAAGCGAGGCTTTTGAGCCATGAAGACGCAGTTTTTTGGCATGGAAATATGTTTTATCAAGAATTTCCTCATCTTCGGCTAAACCTAAATAGTCGTTGCTTGCAAGGTCGATTATTTTTTCGTAAATATTTTTTTCTCTTAAACGTTCTTTTTTGGCAAGTATTTCCAGCTCTTTTTTATACAATATTTACCTTTTTGGGATATTTAGTTAAAATTTTATCAAAAAAGGCCTTTTATGGATATAAGAAAAAAATTTTTGGATTTTTTTGAAAAAAAAGGACATAAGGTATATCCTTCGGCTCCTTTGGTACCCGATGACCCGACGCTGTTATTC
>JAMOSR010000150.1 GCA_027062985.1 Nautiliaceae bacterium | reverse complement strand
GATTTAGATGAGAGGAATTCCAATAAGTTTGCAAGAGCTATTATGACTACCGATTCTTTTGAAAAGGAAATAGCTTTTGAAGTTGAAGGGAATTTTGGAAAATTTAAAATAGGCGGAGTAGCTAAGGGAGCCGGAATGATAAATCCGGCAATGGCTACAATGCTTTGTTTTATTACGACCGATGCCGATATACCCGTTGAGGATATGTGGGAGATTGTAAGAGAGACTAATGAATCTACTTTTAATGCTATAAGTGTTGACGGGGATACTTCTACAAACGACAGCGTGTTTTTAATGACCACAAGAAACGGAGGATATGATAAAGAGGCTTTTAAAGAAGCTTTAAAGCAGGTTATGTTAAAACTAGCCCTTGATATAGTAAGGGATGGAGAAGGCGCTACTAAAACGGTGGCGTTTGTTGTTACGGGAGCTAAAAATAATCAAGAGGCAAAAATAGCGGGAAAAGCGTTAACAAATTCTTTGCTTGTAAAAACGGCTATTTTCGGAGAGGACCCCAACTGGGGTAGAATAGCTTCAACCATTGGGGCAAGCGGGGTTGAGTGTGATGAAGAAAAGCTTAAAATCGCTTTTGAAAATGTTGTTGTTTATGATAAGGGCCAAATTATTTTTGATGAAGAAACAGAAAAAAAAGCCCATGAGGTAATGAAAAAAAGAGAATTTAAAATTTATGTGGATATAGGTGTTGGTAAAGGGGCGTTTACCGCTTACGGATGTGATTTAAGCTATGATTATGTAAAAATTAATGCGGAATACAGGACGTAGTTCTTGATTTTTTTCTTTTTTTTGTTATAATTTCATCACTTATTCCGGCGTAGCTCAGTCGGTAGAGCAGACGGCTGTTAACCGTCGGGTCGCAGGTTCGAGTCCTGCCGCCGGAGCCATTTAAAAATTAGATATTAAGTGTCTGGCCCTTAATGCCGGCGTAGCTCAGTTGGCTAGAGCAGCTGATTTGTAATCAGCAGGTCGGGGGTTCGAGTCCCTTCGCCGGCTCCATGAATTTCTCCAAATATCATCTTCGATACTTTTTGACTATTCATAAGTTTTATATTAAAATCTTATACTAATTTTATAGAAGGGGAAAATATTTTTAAGTGGATATTTCTAAGTATATTTTTTATAGGCTGTAGCGTAAGCGATTATCATTATATTGCCAAAGCCGTAACTTCTAAAAATCCTTCAACTGTTTTTAAATCTTATGTTAAAGCAAAAAAAAGATATTATATAACCCATCCCGAAGCGCTTCAGAGGGATATAAAAAGTTTTATTTTAAATTTCAGAAAAGAAATCAGACGGTTTGTAAAAGCTATTTCCATATGGCCAAATCCTAAAAAACCTTCTACCACGACACTTGTAAAATATGAAGAAGGCTATAAGGCGAGGGCTATTATAAATTTTGAAAAAGGATATGTAAAAGTAGAAAGTATTGTTAATAATAAGAAAAAATTTAAAAAAGCGCTTGTAAATACGATGCTAATGCCAGAAGACCCAAGAAGCGTCGATTTGTTCAGTGATAAAATAGTATTAAAAGGAAAGCCTTTTTTAGCGGGACAGATAAAAGATTTTGAAGGAAAGGTGGTTTTATATCCTTGGAGGGCAAACAGGTATGCTAATTGGCTTTTAAAGCATAAATACAGACACTATAAAATAAAAAATAAAACGGTCTATTACGTGACGTTTCCTTTAACAAAAAACGCCGAAGATATAAGGGCGAGAAGATATAAACCTTATGTTGTGACTTATTCTAAAAAATATGCTATTTCCAAAACGCTTGTTTTTGCGATAATTAAGACCGAAAGCGACTTTAACCCTTATGCGGTAAGCTACGTTCCGGCTTTTGGGCTTATGCAGATTGTTCCTACTACTGCTGGGGTGGAGGGGTATGAGAGGGCTTACGGTTATAAAAAAGTGCCTTCAAAAGAGTTTTTATTCGTTCCAAAAAACAATATAAATATAGGAACGGCTTATTTAAACGTTCTTTTTTACCGTTATCTTAAAAAAATTAAAAATCCCATCTCAAGGGAGTATCTGGCGATTGCCGCTTATAACAGCGGAATAGGCAATGTTTATAAGGTTTTTAGCATAAGAAGAGATAGAGCCATAGCGATTATCAATAAACTCTCTCCTAGGGAAGTATATTACAGGTTAACCCGCAGGCTTCCTACGGATGAGGGAAGAAGGTATCTTCCGAAAGTATTAAAACATAAAAAGCTGTTTGTCAGAATATAGAAAGATATCTTTCTATTCCATCAGGTGCTAGTGTTACGGTTTTTCCTTTTAGTTGTTGGGAAGCTAGTATGTTTGCGGCTGTAGAGATGCCTCCTGTTATCCCTTTTTTAGGAAGTTGTTTCATAAATTCTATTGCTTCTTCGTCGTCTATTAAAATTACGTCGTCTACTAAATTCAAATTCAATGTTTTAGGAATAAATCCTGCACCTATTCCCTGAATTTTATGAGGTTTTACAGGCAAATTTTTTTTATAGATTTTATTATAAATTACAGGGGAATTTTTTGACTCTACGGCTATTATTTTAACACCTAAAGGTTTTAAAACTTTTCCTATTCCGCTAATGCTGCCGCCGCTGCCAACGGCACATACGAAATTTTTTATGCCTTTTATTTGATTTAAAATTTCAAGCCCTGTAATTTCCTGAGAGGAGGAGTTTATGGGGTTTTCAAACTGTTTTGCAAAATAAGCGTTTTTCTTTTGAACGTAATCTTGGGCTTCTTTTATAGCATCAGCTATGGTCCCATCGGTTAAGATTAAATTTGCCCCGTAAGCTTTTAAGAGTTTTTGTCTTTCGATTGAATAGCTTTTTGGCATAAAGATAGTGGCTTTTAGGTTAAATTTCTGAGCGTAAAAAGCCAGTGCTATTCCCGTATTGCCGCTTGTTACTTCTACAATTTCTCTATATCCTTTTAAAAAAGCTTCTTTACACATAAAAAGAGCGGGTCTGTCTTTTATGCTTCCGGCCGGGTTTTTATATTCTAATTTTACGGATATGTCTCCTAATTGAAAAACAGGCGTGTTAAACATCTTCTACTCCTTTTAAG
>JAMOSR010000149.1 GCA_027062985.1 Nautiliaceae bacterium | reverse complement strand
GTCTGTTTTTGAAGAAGCACTTCTTTTATTGTCCGGATGGGATTTTGTAAAACCTCTTTTTTATTTGAATTCTTAAAATGGTCGTCTGGGAGAGAATTTAATATCTGAGGTAAAATTTCTTTTAATTCACTGTTTTCTTTTTGTATAAAATTTTTTTGTTTTTTTTCTTCGAAGTTATTTAACTGAATTTGCTTTAAAACATCTTCTATTTTTGGAAGTTTAATGTTTTCTGTTTTAGCTTTTTCAAATAATTTAATAAGTTCTTCTTTAGATATATTAAACGTTTTTAAAAGCTGCGGGATTTCTTTTATAGGGGTTTCTTTTATTAAATTCAATATAAAGTTTTCTTGATTTTTTGTGAACTTTGGGTTTGTTTTTTGAGAATTTGGCTCAAAAAGAAGTTTTTCAAGCATTAAAAGCCTTTTTTGGTTTTAATAGCAAATTTTATTCCTTTTGGATATAATTGCAAAAATTTTTTAAAGGCAATTTATGAAAAACATTAGAAATATAGCGGTTATAGCTCACGTTGACCATGGTAAAACTACCTTAGTCGATGAACTTCTAAAACAATCAGGAACGCTTGACAGCAGAAAAGAACTAGGTGAGAGGGTTATGGATTCAAATGACCTTGAAAAAGAAAGAGGAATTACCATTCTTTCTAAAAATACGGCTATTAAGTGGAACGATTATAAAATTAATATTATTGATACCCCGGGACACAGTGATTTTGGTGGAGAAGTTGAGAGGGTGTTAAAAATGGTTGACGGGGTTTTACTTCTTGTTGACGCCCAGGAAGGGGTAATGCCCCAGACTAAATTCGTTGTAAAAAAAGCCCTTTCTCTTGGCTTAAAACCTATTTTGGTTGTAAATAAAATCGATAAACCCGCAGCCGAGCCCGACAGAGTAGTTGATGAGGTTTTCGATTTATTTGTAAGTATGGGGGCAAGTGAAGACCAGCTGGATTTTCCTATTATTTATGCGGCGGCTAAAAACGGAATAGCAAAATGGGAACTTGAAGACGATAATAAAGATATGACGCCGATTTTTGAAGCAATTACCAAATATATTCCCGCACCTACCGGAGATGAGGAAAAACCTCTTCAAATGCAGGTATTTACACTTGATTACGATAATTTCGTAGGTAGAATAGGAATTGCCAGAATTTTTAACGGGAAAGTGAAAAAAGGTGAAAACGTTACTCTTGTAAAAGCCGACGGAGAAAAAATTAACGGAAGAATTACTAAACTTATGGGATTTTTAGGACTTGACAGAATAGAAATAGACGAAGCAAAAGCAGGGGATATTGTAGCGGTTGCCGGATTTGAGGCTCTTGATGTCGGTGATACGATTGCCGATAAAGACAATCCCGTACAGCTTGACCCGCTTCATATAGAAGAGCCTACAATCAGCGTAATTATGAGTGTAAACGACTCTCCTCTTGCGGGGACTGAAGGTAAAAACGTAACGGCCCCTAAGCTTAGAGACAGACTCTTTAAAGAGATGGAAACGAATATCGCTATGAAAATAGAAGAGTTAGGTGAAGGTAAATTTAAAGTAAGCGGAAGAGGAGAGCTTCAAATTGCAATATTGGCTGAAAATTTAAGAAGAGAAGATTTTGAATTTTCTTTATCAAGACCCGAAGTTATTATTAAAGAAGAAAACGGCGTAAAACTTGAGCCGTATGAATATGTGGTAGTTGACGTGCCTGATGAATACAGCGGGGCGGTAATTGAGAAACTAGGAACAAGGGGCGGAGTTATGAAAAATATGATGCCTCTAAGTGACGGGACTACAAGAATTGAATTTGAAATGCCGGCTCGCGGACTTATCGGATACAGAGGTGAATTTATGACCGATACAAAAGGTGAGGGAGTACTTAACAGTTCATTTTTAGAATTCCGTCCGGCTACAACCAAGCCTTATACGAGAAAGAACGGGGCTCTTATTTCCATGGAAAACGGAACGGCTACGGGATATGCTATTTTTAACCTTCAGGAAAGAGGTAAAATGTTTATAAAACCGGGGGATAAAGTTTATAACGGAATGATTGTGGGAGAACACAGCAGAAGCAACGACCTTGAAGTTAATCCTATAAGAGGTAAAAACCTTACAAACGTAAGGGCTAGCGGAAGCGATGAGGCTATTAAATTAGTACCTCCTGTTGAAATGACGCTTGAGAAGGCTCTTGAGTGGATAGAAGACGATGAGCTTGTAGAGGTTACTCCAAAATCTATCCGTGTTAGAAAAAAATATCTTGACCCTACTGAGAGAAAAAGAATGAGTAGGAAAAAAGATAAATAAAGACTTTTCTTCTCCTTTTTTCTTATAACTTTTTCTTATATCTTGCTTATAATTATTACTTATTTGTTAAAATTCTCTACAAAAAAGGAGCGGTATGAAAAAATTTTTGTTTTTAGCCGCTTTGTCGAGTATGGTTTTTGCAAAAACCGTTGATTTTGATTCGGTTTTAAAAGAGGCTTTAGAAAATAATTTGGAGTTAAAAGCCAAAAAATTGAATATCGACAAGGCAAAATCTCAGCTTGAAGAAGCCAAAGGTTATGACTGGGGTAAATTGATTTTTTCTGAAGAAGTCAGCAGGACAAATAACGCAATGTATGTTTTTGGTATGAAGCTTGGAAGCCGAGAAGCTACGTTTAGGGATTTTGGATTTGCTGATTTTTTAGCCAATATGCCTGGGCTTATGGCTGGGACCACATCTGGAGATAAAGTTTTATCTATTCAACCAAAAGATTTGGACCATCCCGGAAGCAGGACTAACTTTAATACAAAATTTGTATATGAAGTCCCGATTTTTACAGGATTTAAACTTAAATATGCTAAAGAGATGGCAAAGCTTCAAATTCTTGCAAATAAATTTAAATTTCAAAATGATAAAAACAAGTTGGCCATAGAAGTATTAAAAGCTTATAACGGTGCGGTTGCGGCAAAATATTTTATAGACGCTTTAAAAAAAGCAAAAGAAACCACTACTTCTTTTGTAAAAATGGTTAACGATTTTTATAATCAGGGAATGGCCACTACTACTGATTTGCTTGAGGCTAAAAAAAGAGACACTGAAGTTGACGCTATGATGATAGAGGCTAAAAACAAATATTCTTTAGCTCTTGCATATCTCAGATTTTTAAGCGATGATGAAGATATCAGCGATGTGGGTGAATTTAAAAATTTAATACCTAAAAATGCTTCTTTATACAAATTAAAAAAAATAGCCATAAAAAACAGAAGCGATTTAAAGTGGATGAAAAAAAACGTGGAAACTATGAAAGCGAAAATAAAATTTGAAAAATCAGCCAAATATCCTATGGTTGGGGCCCATTTAGAATATGGATGGAACGATAATAAACTCACTTTAAGCAGTAAAAAAGATTATTATCTTGCCGCTGCGGGTATGAATTGGAATATTTTTGATAAAAGTGTAAACGCGAAGGTACAGAAAAGCAAAATAGAAGCTATGCAGACTAATTATTATTATAAATATATGAAAAAAGGTATAGCTTTAGAAGTTGAACAGAAATATTTAAATTATAAAACAAAAAAAGCCGTGGTAAAAGAGAAACTGACCAGTAAAGAACTTGCTGAAGAAATTTTGAAAAAATATACGTTTATGTATAAACAGGGAATGATAACTATGCCTATTTTATTAATGAAAGAAGCGGAAGCGAGAAAAGCGAGAGCCGAACTTATAAAAGCGAAATACGATGAAGCGTTGGCTGCCGCAGAATTAAAAAAAGCACTTGGAGATTTAGTAAAGGAGAGTAAATGAAAAAAATATTGGCGTTTGGTCTTAGTGCAATAGCTTTATTTGCATTTGAATTTGGAGTTGCAAAAAAAGAGGTAATTGATATTAAAAAATCTTATGTTGCTAATGTATATTCTCCAAAACAGGTAATGGTTGCCACAAGGCTTATGGGATACGTAAAATCTATACCTGTAGAAGAAGGGGATGTAGTAAAAAAAGGCGATTTACTTTTTGAAGTTGACCCGGCTGATATATATTCTATGCTTAATCAGGCAAGAGGAGCGGTACTTCAGGCAAAAAGCGGTGTTTTAATGGCGGAAATGGCTTATGCGGATGCTAAAAGAGATTATGAAAGATTTAAAAACCTTTATGAAAACGGGGCGGTTAGCAAAAGAGATTTTGAAAAAATGAAACTTAATATGGACATAAGAAAAAAACAGGTGGATATGGCAAAAGGGATGTTAAAACAAGCAAAAGCGGCTCTTCAAAGGGCTAAGGCTCAATTAAAATACGCAAAAGTTAAATCTCCTATTGACGGTGTTGTTACTATGAAAATGAAAAAAGTGGCCGAAATGGCGCTTCCGGGATATCCTGTAGTCGTATTAAGCGATATTCATACTATTAAAGCCAAAAGTTTGGTAAAAGAGAGCGATATAGAAAAATTTAGACTTAATATGCCTGTGGATATTTATGTTCCCGCTTTGAAAAAACATTTTAACGCAGAAGTTTCTTCCATTGTTCCGGCGGGGGATGATTTTACTCATTCTTTTTTAATTAAATACTCTTTTAAAGAGCATCAAGGACTTCTTCCTGGAATGTATGCTAAAGCTAATATTGTGATAGATAAAACAGAAGCGGTTTTAGTGCCTTTTGCGGCTGTTACCACAAGAGGAGGAATAATGGGGGTATTTGTTGTAGAAGATAATAAAGCTAGATTCGTTCCTGTAAAAGAGATAGCTCAGATTAAAGATAATATAGCGGTTAAGGGGTTAAGAGGAGGTGAAAAAGTAATTCTTTATCCTCCTGCGAACTTAAAAGACGGACAAAGTTTATAGGAGTAATATATGGAAAGACTTGAAAAACTCAAAAAGCTGATTGAGGTTAAGAAAAAAGAACTCGAACTTAAAAAAAGTTCCGGTTCTTTTGATATTAATGAAATAAAAAAACATGAAGAAGAATTAAAAGCTCTTGAGGAAGAATTAAAAAAATTAGAAAGCGAAATATCCGTTAAAGAACAAGAGCTTGAGAGAATAGAAGAAGAACTTCAACTAAACATTGCAGGTAAACTTGCCAGAATGTTTTTGAAAAATCCTCTAACACCTGTACTTGCAATTATGTTTATGCTTATGGGGATTGTTGCCGTATTATTTACTCCAAGAGAAGAAAATCCTCAAATAGACGTTCCTGCCGCAAATGTTATTGTAGTTTATCCAGGGGCTAGTTCAAAAGAAGTTCAAAACGTTATAGTAGACCCTCTTGAAAGAACGCTTAAAGCTATGACCGGTGTTAAACATGTTTACGGTATGGCTATGAACAGTGTTGGAGTGGTTACCGTTAGATTTAAAGTCGGTCAAAATAAAAATAAAAGTTATTTTAAAATTTACGACAGGGTTATGAGAAATATGGATAAACTGCCAAAAGGGGCTTGGCAGCCTCTTGTTAAACCTATAGATATTGACGAAGTACCGATAGTAACTCTTGCAATTTCAAGTAAAAAATATGACGATGCACAGCTTTATAGAATAGCCCAGCGACTGTTGTCTCCTTTGGCTGAAGTTAAAAACGTAAGTATAGTAGGAATTAAAGGAGGACATAAACGACAGTTTAATATTATTGTCGACCCTCAAAAACTTGCCGCTTATAACCTCTCTCTTGGACAAATCGCCAAAGCCCTTAAAGGCGGCAACGTGGATTATCCTTTAGGAGGTACAGAAAATAAAAAATATTCCATTCCTGTGGAATTTGACGGGTTTATTGATTCGGTTAAGGATGTTGAAAACTTAATAGTGGCAAATTATATGGGAAGACCTATTTATGTTAAAGATATAGCTAAAGTTGAAGACGGGGTTGATTTTCAAAATAAACATAAAACTTATTTTGAAGGCGGAAAAGCGTTTTATGAAGACCCTAAATTAAGCGGTAAAGAAATTAATAAATATCCGGTAGGTGAAAAATTAAATCAAGTTACCGTATTTATAGGGAAAAAGAGAGGTTCAAACGCTGTTTTTGTAGCCAATGATGTATTAAAAAAAGTTGAAGAGCTTAAAAAAGATTTACCTAAAGACGTTGATATTTATGTTACCAGAAATGACGGTCAAAAAGCAAATCATGCGGTTAATACGTTAATTGAGCATTTATTGATTTCTCTTGGTATTATCGTAATTCTTTTAATTGTAATGCTTGGATGGAGAGAGGCGTTAATCGTTGCTTTTACCGTACCTCTTATTCTTTCTATTACGTTATTTATAGGAATGCTTGCCGGACAGACTATTAACAGAATTACCCTGTTTGCCCTTATTCTGTCTCTTGGTTTATTGGTTGACAGTGCCATTATTGTTATTGAAAACATTCATAGACACTTTGAAATCGGGGATAAACCTAGAGAATATGCTGCGGTTTTTGCAACTAACGAAATAGGAAATCCTACAAATATAGCCACTCTTGCAATTATTTTAGCGTTTCTTCCAATGTTTTTTGTAACGGGGATGATGGGACCTTATATGGGACCTATTCCTTTTAACGTTCCAGTAGCGATGATTGCCTCTTTGTTTGTTGCTTATATATTTACACCATGGGCCGCGGTTAAGTTTTTACCTGAGCATAAGCATAAAAACCATGAACCGTTTGATATAAGAAAAACAAAAACATATAAAATTTTTCACTCTATTTTAGACCCTCTTTTAAATTCAACTTTTAAAAGAGTAGTGTTTTTTAGTGTCCTTTTATTGGCTCTTGCAGGTTCCATAGCGCTTCCTGTATTTAAAATAGTATTATTTAAAATGCTCCCAAGTGCCAATAAAAATACTTTTAATATTACTATTGATTTACCAAAAGGTAGCAGTATTGACGCTACTACGGAAGTTAGCAACTGTGTTGCCAATGTTTTAAGCAAAGAAGATGAAATAAAAGATTTTGAACAGTTTATAGGTATTAGCGGTGTTGTGGATTTTAACGGGCTTCTTAGAGGAAGCAGTATGAAACAGGGGGAAAACTACGGAGAGATTAGAGTTAACCTTTATCCTAAGGAAGAGGGCAGAATAGAAAGTTCTATTGATATGGTAAGTAGGTTAAGACCTATAATTCAATCAAAATGCAGTATGCACAACGCCAATATCAAACTTGTAGAAGACCCTCCGGGACCTCCTGTAATAGCGACACTTCTTATGCAGGTATTTGGAGGAGACGAAGAGGGAAGGCTAAAACTTGCGAATTATATAGAGGAGATTTACAAAAAAACTCCAAAAGTTGTAGATATAGATATTATGAGGGATAGACAGATTATTAAATATAAAATTATTCCGGATAAAGAAAAAGCCGCTTTACTTGGAATTTCTACTGAACAAATTGCAAAAATTCTTGGAATGGGACTTAAAGGGGCTGTTGTAAGTGTTGCCCATATTCCTAGTGAAAAAGAGCAGGTGGGAATTTTTGTGAGATTTGAAAAACAGGCTAGAGACAGTATAGAAGCTCTTGATAAGATTAAACTTATGTCAATGACGACTCATAGACTTGTGCCTTTAAAAGAGGTTGTAAAAGTCGTACCTGCGGCATATGACGGAATGATTACTTCAAAAGATTTAAGAGAAATGGTAATGGTAACCGGTGAAATGGATAAAAGGGGAAGTATTTACGCCCTTTTGGATATATTTAGCAAACTTAAAGACAATACAATACCGGGGTATAAAATTACATATGACGGAAATCCTAGACTTAATCTTAAAGCTGTTGATTTAAAAACAGGTCAAACATATGATTTAATCTGGGGCGGAGAATGGGAACTTACATTTGACGTATTCAGGGATTTAGGAGGTGCGTTTATAGTTGCGATTATTTTAATTTATCTGTTAATGGTTGCTTATTATAAAAATTTCAGGGTTCCGAGAATTGTGCTTGCGGCGGTTCCCTTAACGTTTATAGGAGTTCTTCCAGGACATGCTCTAATGAACTGGATTACTCTTGCTTTATTTAATTCAAAGACATATTTCACTTCTACAAGTATGATAGGGTTTATTGCTCTTGCCGGTATTGTTGTTAGAAATTCACTTTTACTTATAGACTTTACCGATGATTTATTAAAACAGGGAAGAAGTATAAACGACGCCATAATAGAAGCTGCCGCTACAAGGTTCAGACCTATTATTTTAACGGCTTTTGCTATTATTTTGGCATCGTTGGTCATCGTTTTGGACCCTGTATGGCAGGGGCTGGCTGTAGCGCTTATTTTCGGGGTTCTTGCTTCTACTCTTCTTTCGGTTGTAGTTGTGCCTATTTTATATTGGAGATATTTAATTTCCAAACATCAAAAAGAGCAGCATATCAAATACGGACTTGGAGAGGTTTAAAAACCTCTTTTTAATTTGATATAATTTCGACCAAAAAAGGTTGAAATTGAGGGGATTATTTTTACTTTTTTTATTTTTCGCATTTTTATATTCTTCAGATTTAATAGATATCTATAGATTTCAGGGAACCAATGCACTCTCAGAACATTTGGAAAAAATATTAACCAGCAAAGATTACTGGTTTAAAAGACTTGGGAATAAAGATGTAAGATGGGGTTATTTCGAATCAAATAAAGACATACTAGTATGCATAAAATCAAAAAAGATATTAAAAATATATCAACAAAAAAAGAATACGTTTCATTTAATAGATAGGGTGAATGTTTTAACGGGACTTGACGGCGATAAAATGAAAGAAGGTGATTTAAGAACACCTGTAGGTGTTTATAAATTAAAAGCCCTGCTAAACAAGGTGGATGATTTTTACGGACCTTTTGCCTTTGTAACCGAATATCCGAATCTGTTAGATAGAATAAATCACAAAAACGGACACGGCATATGGATTCACGGAGTTCCTATAAACGGTAAAAGAGACAATAACAATACCAGGGGCTGTATTGTTATGGATAATAATATGCTTAAAAAATTAAAAAATGAAATAGATTATAAAAATACCTACCTGCTTATAAGCGAGGATACTCCTTTAACTGCCACAAAGGATGAAATAGCTTCAATTTTGGCATTTATTTACAAATGGAGAAAAGCATGGAAGAACAGTGATTTTAATGCTTATAAAAATTTATACGATAAATCTTTTAAATATGCCGATAGAAAAAACTTAAAGCAGTTTTTAAATTACAAAAAAATAGTTTTTAAGAATAAAAAAAATCAAAAAGTGGAAATACTTTTTAAAAACATAAATATAGTGCCTTATCAAAATATATTTAAACAAAAGATATTCAGAATAAATATGTTTGAGAGATATTTTTCTGATGATTATAAATATGAGGGAGCTAAAGAACTTTATGTGAAATTTACCGATAACGGTTTAAAAATTATTGCGGAGAAATGATGAAAAAATTAATTATAGCTTTTATGGTCTTTTTTTTAAACGCTGCAAATCTGCATTTTTCACTTTATAAAAAAGAAGGTTTGCCCGGCAATACCCTTTTGGTAATAGGAGGAATACACGGAAACGAGCCAGGAGGATATTATGCGCCTTCTTTTTTGGTTAGATTTTATGAAATAAAGAAAGGTTCTTTATGGGTTGTGCCGAATTTAAACTTTGATTCGATTATAAAATACAGGCGCGGCATATACGGGGATATGAACAGAAAATTCGCTTTTATAGCAAAAACGGACAAAGATTATGAAATAGTTGCCGACATAAAAAAAATAATATTAAACCCTCAGGTCGATTTGATTTTGAACCTCCACGACGGGCATGGGTTTTACAGGGATTCGTGGCAAAACTCCATTTTTAACCCTGCCGCGTGGGGACAGGCCTGTATAATAGACCAGGAAAAGATTAAAACAAATAAATTCGGTAATTTAGGGGAAATTGCGCGAAAAGTAGCTCAAAAATTAAATACAAAGCTTACAAAAGATTATCACTGTTTTAATGTAAAAAACACCCATACGAAATTTAAAGACGAGCAGATGAGGCTTTCACTCACATATTTTGCCATTACTCACGGTAAACCCGCTTTTGCAATAGAAACAAGTAAGAATATTAAAGATTTACCTACAAAGGTTTATTATCAGCTAAAAGCGATAGAAGAGTTTATGAAAATTATGAATATTGAATTTAAAAGGGATTTCGAATTAACCATTCCCGCCATTAAAAAACTGTTAAAAAAAGAAGAGTATGTATATATTAACGGCAATACGCTCTTGCCTGTAAAAAATATTTCAAAAGTCATAAGGTTTTTTCCTATGACTCAAAAAAATCCGGAAATAAAAAGCAAAAACCCGCTTGTTACGGTTGTAAAAGAAAAAAATTATTATGTATTGTATGAAGGGTTTCACAGAAGGGCTGTTTTGTTTCCTCAGTATTTTGAGAATTTTTGTAAAATAAAAAGTGTAAATGTGGAAATAGACGGAGTAAAAAAAGAGATAAAGATACCCTCAATAGTAAAAGTTAAAAATTATTTTAAAGTTTTAAGCAATAAAAGGGTGAATGTAATAGGCTACAGTTCCAAAAAAAACGAAGCGAATGTTAAAATTATAAAAAAGGATGTGGCAAAAAGGTATTCCGTTGATAAAAAAGGAAATATTTACAGGGTTGAAATATATGACAAAAAAAGCTTTTGCGGTATGTTGTTAGTGGACTTCGGAGGTTAATATGAAAATTATAGTTGCAAGTTCGAATAAAGGAAAAATAAAAGAAATTAAAAATATTTTAAAAAATTATGAGATAATTCCTTATACGGATATTATAACTCCTTTTGAAATAGAAGAAAATGGTAATTCGTTTAAGGAAAATGCCGTAATTAAAGCAAAAGCCATATATGAAAAACTGCCCGGAAATATCGTGTTAGCCGATGACAGCGGTATAAGCGTACCCGTCTTAGGAAACGAGCCGGGTATATATTCAGCAAGGTATGCGGGGGAAAACGCAACGGATAAAGATAATCTTTTTAAACTTATCAATGAGTTAAAAAAAAGAAACATAAAAAAAACCCCCGCTTTTTATACTGCGGCTATAGCGTTGGCTACGCCTTACGGAATTTTTACCGCCCATGGTTTTATGAGAGGGAATGTTATTGATGAAGCTAGGGGGGATAAAGGGTTTGGATATGACCCTATGTTTATTCCAAATGGATTTGATAAAACATTAGGAGAACTTGACGAAGAAATAAAACATAAAATCTCACACCGTTTTAAAGCCTTAAAACTTGCCGAACTTATTTTGGAGACTTTAAAGTAAAAATTTAGCTGCAACGGCGCATGCCGCTGTTTCGCTTCTTAGGATAAAGCTTTCGAATTTAAGTTTATTTTTAAAATATTGTTTTTCTTCTTTGGAAAATCCCCCTTCGGGACCTATTAAAAAAGGCTTAGGGTATTCTTTTGAACAGTCTATTTTTTCCCCGTCAAAATCTATTGCCGTAAAATCCGGATATTTTTGAAAAAATTCTTTTGAGGAATTTAAAATTTCAATTTCCATAAAGTCGCTTCTTCCGCACTGCTGATTTGAATTTATCAAAATTTTTTTTATTCTTTCGTTTTTTAATTTAAAATTTTTTTGAGAAAAATCGCAATATATAAAAGATATTTTGCTAACTCCTATTTCATTTAACGAGGGCAGGGTTTTTTCTATATTTTTCGGGTCTATTATACACCAGCCTAAATGGAAATGTTTTGAAGGCTTATTTGGAAATAAAATTTTTTCTTTAAGGGTTAAAAAAGCTTCTTTTTTGTTTATATGATTTACTTTATAAATATAAAGATAATCGTCTTTTAAATTTCTTATTTTTATCTCTTCTTCGGGTTTTGTTCTTCTGACTTTAAAAAGATATTTGTGTTCTTCTCCCTTAAGGGTTATTTGAGAAAAGGTATCGGGATAATATAAAAATTGCATAGTTTCCCTTTTTTGGTAAAATTATAATAAAAAGGAGATTTTTTGAGTAAATATATTAAAGAGTTTTTAAAAAATCCTCAAAAAAGCAAAATATATCCAATACTTGGTGTTGATAAACAGGAAGCTGGTCTTCTTAAAAAAATGCTTGAATATTATATGGAGGGAAAAGAGGATATAAGGGTAAGAACTCTTTTAAAGGATGTTTTTCAAAAAGAAGGGATAGAAATTTTTGATAAGATTGAATCCGTTAAAAAACTTATAGACGAAGGATGGGTGATATTAAGTACTATCGGGGTTAAAAGCAGCGATATAACTTCTCTTGAGCTGTTTAATGCTTCAGTGTCTTTATCTTTAAGTTTTTTAAAGCTTATAGAAAAAGGCGAACTGGATTTGGTAATACCTCAAAATACTCCTTACAGCGACCATCTTGAATATTTGCATGATGAATTTTTAAGAATAGAACTTTACGAACAGCTTGTTAGTCTTAAAAACAGCTTTTCAAACGAGTCGGCTTCCATAAAAAGGGTTGAGAGTAAATTAAGGCTTATAGAAAATACCATTAAGGAAAAAATTAAAAAAACCACTATAGATTTGCCCGTTTTGAATTTTATGATAGAAAACGAGTTTAATGAAAAAGAAGAACTTATTTTTTTAGCTCTTCTTAAAGAAGAATACATGCATTCCAACGAAAATATAAGAGAGCTTAACTATCTTTTGAATTTAATAAGCTCGGATGAGATAGAAAAAATAAAAAACAGAAGCCTTTTGGATGAAAATTCTAAGCTTGTCAGCGAAGGTATTTTGGACTATGATGAAATATTCGGCGGATTTGGGGGATATACAAGAATTTATTTTATAAGTGAGGATATTTTAAACGAACTTGTACATCCGAGAAAAAAACATAAAATCCAACATTTAATAAAAGA
Source organism: Nautiliaceae bacterium (assembly GCA_027062985.1). Classification (GTDB taxonomy): domain Bacteria; phylum Campylobacterota; class Campylobacteria; order Campylobacterales; family Nautiliaceae; genus Caminibacter. The sequence continues at coordinate 2,901 of JAMOSR010000149.1, read as the reverse complement.
TACTATTTTTGATTTAATTGAGCCTAAAACAACTCTTAAAGACGTGGTTTTACCTAAAAAGACTAAAGATATGCTAAAAGTGCTTTTAAAGCAAATAGATAAAAAAGTATTAAATCTTCTTAAAAAATGGGGAATAAAAAGCAATGACGATTTTGATGCGAAAATTATTTTTTACGGAGCTCCGGGAACAGGAAAAACGCTTACTGCCCATTCCATAGCAAAAGAACTTAATAAACCGATACTCTCTCTTGATGCGAGTAAAATTTTATCTATGTATGTAGGCGAGAGTGAAAAAAACGTCAGAAGAATGTTTGACGAATATTATGATATAAGTGAAAAACTAAAAACAAAACCCTTATTGCTTTTAAACGAGGCGGACCAGTTTTTGTCAACCAGAACTACGGCTAGTTTTAGCAGTGCGGATAAAATGCATAATCAAATGCAAAATATTTTTTTAGAACAGCTTGAAAAGTTCGAGGGAATACTTATAGCAACTACCAATCTTCTTGAAACGATAGACAACGCTTTTTCAAGAAGATTTGATTATAAAATTAAGTTTGAAAAACCTTCTTTTAAAGAGAGAGTAAAATTATGGGAATTGAAACTTCCTAAAAATGCGGATTTTGAAGATGATTTTGATATTTCAAAACTTGCCAGATACGATTTAACAGGAGCGCAGATAGAACTTGTGATTAAGAATACGGCTTTGAAAGTAGCTCTTAGAAAAAAACCTCTTTTTAAACTTGAAGATTTTATAGAAGAGATAGAAAAAGAAAAGAAAAATGCTTTTGATTCGGAAAAAGAAGTAGGTTTTATTAGTTAGTGAATAAGTATTTATTACAGATGGTAACGCATATTAATATAGAATTAAGAATAAATTTGTCTTGTTTATAAATTTTTCTTATAATTTAAGATAATGATGCATAAACCCTAAAGAGTTTTGGTAACATTCAAAAAAAGGAGTAATAATGGAAACCATTTTAATTTATGGTGCAGGGATTTTAGGCGGTGTTTTACTGCTTTATTTTCTTGGTATTATTGTGGCGCCTTTTAATCCGGGTGAGATTAAAAACGACCATTTCGAATGTGGTCTGCCTCCAAGCAGCGAGATACCTATGAAAGCAAATTTTAGGTATTTCATATTTGCGATAGCTTTTATAGTGTTTGATATGGCGGGGCTTTTCTTTAGTCTGTTTGTATTTGCAGACAATCCTCAGGCTCTTCAGTGGGCTATGGTATTTGGAATATTATTATTTGCGGCTATTACAGTTAGTATGAAGGAGTATAGAAATGCTAAAAGTGCTTGATTTTTTCAATTACGCCAGGAGTAAATCCCCTTGGATAGTCCATTTTTGTAGCGGATGCTGTTCTCTTGAGATGCTGGCTGCTATGGGGCCTAGGTATGATTGGGAAAGATACGGATATATTATGACTCCAACTCCTAGACAGGCGGATATTATGTTTATTACCGGACTTGTGAGCAAAAAAATTCTGCCGGCTCTTCTTAGGACTTACGAACAGATGCCAGAACCCAGATATGTTGTGGCTATAGGTGCCTGTGCTTATGACGGAGGTCCTTATAACGATTCTCCTTCTGTTATTAAAAATATGACTGAAATTTTGCCGGCGGATGTTTTTGTAGCCGGTTGTCCTCCAAAACCGGAAGCTATTATAGCCGGTCTTGAGGATTTGAAAGAAAAGATTAAAAGAGGTGAACCATCCGCTTCAAGTCAGGGTGGTTTATGGAAACAAATGAAATTCTAAGGAAGCCGCATGAGAGAAGAAATTAAGAATATAATAAACAAATACGATGTGGAATTTGTTGAAGATTACAAGTCATGGGTAAAAGCTAAATTGAAAAATAAAAATGATTTAATTCCTTTAATTAAGGAGTTAAAAAAAGCAGGTGTAAAGACATGTTCTACTGTTAGTCCTACGGATTTTATTGATGAAAACAAAATAGAAGTTAATTATTTTCTTGAAACTTTAAAACCTCAGGTTTCAAGCAGGGAAGCAGAAAAAGTAAATGTATGGTTAAAAGTTGATTTGCCAAGAGAATTGGAAGAGTGTGAGATAGATTCCATTACTCCTGAAATGCCGAGTGCAAACTATCATGAACTTGAAGCTTATTCTACTTTTGGAGTAAAATTTAAAGGGCATCCTAATTTAAGATACTTTTTAATCAGCAGGGATTATTACGGTAAATTTCCTTTTAGAAAAGATTTTGACTGGAAAGAGCATGAAAAACATCTTATTGAAAATGTAAACGCTATTACAGAAGAATTTTTTAAAGAGTTTGAAGAGCACGAAAAAACTATGGGACACGAAGGAAGCAGAACCGTTCTTCACTGGGGACCTACGCATCCGGCAAGCGGTCCTATTAGACTTAAAGTTTTTGTAAACGGGGAAAATATAGAAAAAGTAGAACCGGATATCGGATACGTATGGAGAGCTCTTGAAAATTTAGCTGAAAGAAAAGATTTTATAGGAACTATAGTGGCGGTAGAGAGAATCTGTTTTATGGATAATCCTAATCCTATGATTTGTTACTCTCAGGCCGTTGAAGAGATAGCAGGTAAAGAAATTACGCCTTTTGCCAAATATATGAGAGTAATACTCGGAGAAACCGGAAGAATTGTATCTCATTTGATTTCTATGGGAGGTTTCTTCGGGACTATGGGTCTTCAAACGTTTTTAATGTGGTGTTTGGATGTTAGAGAATATTTCTTAGACGTTTTAGAAGATTACAGTGGGGCTAGAATTGCTACGGCTTGTGTTGAACCTGGGGGAGTCAGGTATCCTTTAAACGATTATAAAGCCTGGTTTGAGGAAATAAATAAAGCTATTGCAAAATGGGAAAAAGTAAAACCTGAAATAGAAGATATTTTCTTAAAAAACCCT
>JAMOSR010000148.1 GCA_027062985.1 Nautiliaceae bacterium | reverse complement strand
ATTTCAAGTTTGGTTATAACTTCCGTTATTTCACCGACTAAATTTAAAATCTTTGGAGTAATGGTAAAAGGAGGGTTATACATTCTCACCCTTTTGAATCACAAAAGCTACCGTTTGGACAACTTCTTTCATTATTTTAATCCCTTGATTTCTCTATTTTCATCCAAATCTTTTAAATCAATTTTAAAATAAACTCCTGATGAGTTTTTATTTGGCTTGACTTTTTGTATAACAAATGCAGATGTTCCAAATGCTATACCCATAACCATATTTCCCAAATGTGCTAATGTATTTATTGTATAATTTTTTAAAATCTTAACCCTCAACTTCTCAAAACTGCTTAAAAACATCCAGCTTTGCATTGTAATCATGGCAAGAAAGCCTTTTTCCTTTGTAAATTTTAGTCCTCTTTCGATAAATACGGCAAAAAGGTCGGATTTACTGTCGGGATAGTGTTTTTGGAGGTATTTTTTGAGAATTTCAGGCATTTTTTTACTTCCCATATACGGAGGATTCGTAATTACGCAGTGATAAGTGCCGGTTAAAATCTCTTTTTGGAGTTTGTATTCTCTGCTTTCATGCACAAATATTCCATCATCTTCATTTTTGATTTGAGGTTTGATTAGCGAACCGAGTTCTTTTATATTTTCAAACTCTCCATAGCTTTGAAGTTCTACGATATTCGGTAACACCGGATTTTTGAAAAATCTTTTGTTATAAAGTGCGGCTTTCATATGAAGTGCAAAGGTGGCTAAGGTAGCGGCTCTTTTGTCTAAATCGCAGCCGAAAAGGTTGTTTTTAAGGATTAGTCTTGGTATATCTTTTTTGGAATAGCCTTCCTCCTCATAAATTTTAGCAAGTAAATCAAAAGCGTAAGTCAGCATATGTCCGCTTCCGCAGCATGGGTCCAATACTTTAACTTCTTCAATATTTTCTACCTTTACAACATCTTCAATATCGGATTGGATATAATATTTCATCTCTTCTTTTAAATTTGAATATTTATTATTCATTACCCATAACTTTCCAAGCGAATTTTCAACCAGATATTTAACAATCCAATGAGGAGTAAATAGCTGGGTAACCGCAGGAATGTCGGATTTTGTGTATTTGTTTTTTTTCATTGAGATGTCTTTTTTTTCGCTTATATAAAACTGATAAAGCCACCCTATAATCTCAACATCCTTTGCCTCGTCAATAGCTTCAACGATATCGCCTCTGATTGAAGAGATAGACAGCAGGTTATCCGGCATCAAAAGCTCGGTGTAATCATCAATGGCTTCAAACATATAAGGCATTATTTCATTATAATAGTTGCATACGGCTAAAAAAAGCATTTTATAAGCTTCGTTTTCAGTGTCACGCACAGAGATTTTACCGTCTATTAAATCATAAAATTCTTTGTTTAGATATTTATGATAATTTTCAGGAAGTTCTCCGCTTTTAGCAAGAGTTAAAATTTCCGGAATTTCACCGTCAAGTATTTTGCACTCAGTCAAGCCGTTTAATTCCATAAACCTGATAGCAATAAACCTGTTAAACCACATATATGCAACTTCTTCAACAAAATCCGGGTTGTTTTTAAATTGCTCTTTAATTTTGGTTATTTTTTCTTTATTTTTATGAAAAAGGGCTAAGTTTTGTTTATATTGATTTGATATTAGGTATTTGATTTTATTTTCTACAATATTTAAAAGTTTCTCTCTCGCATTTATAGCAAATCGTTTTAATTTTGATTTATCCATTTGTTGCCTTATATGATGATTTTTGTATTGCTATGTATTTTCTCTAACAGTTTGTTTCTCAGTTCGTTTATAAGTTCATCAACATCTTCTTCTTTTTCTATTATTTTACCTTTTGGTAGGAAGTTTTCAAAGTTTTCTATTTTTACCTCTTCTTTTGTAAGTTCAGCTATTTTTTCATAAACAAATTGCCATATTTTTTCTTCTTCCTCTTTGCTTGAAAGTTGTTTGATTTCATCAATATTCGAAGAAGCGGAGATTCTATCTTTAATGCGTAAAATAGGTCCTATTATTTCGTTTCTTTTTCCAACTTCAACTTTTTCAAACTCAGGTAAATTCTGAACCTTCAGAGTTATCTCATCTATTTTTAAGAGAGCTTTTTCTTTTTCGTTATTAATAACCTCTTCAATTTCTGCGGTTAATTCTTTAAAAATCTGATTTAATTTTTGGATTTTATTGCCTCTGTGTATATTTTTGTCATTCAGCAGTGACAAATCAAACTCTTTTGCGTATTTAAGATTTGATTGATTGGTTTTTATGTAATCTTTGATTTTTTCATAAATTTTGCTTTTTTCTCCGTTTAGAAACTCTAAAATATAACCTATCTCTTCTGCGAAATCCAAAATATCGTCTTCTTTTAATTCTATAACTTCTATAAAGTCATCAAAATCCGTTTTTTTAAGCTCTTTTAAAAAGTTTATAATTTCTCCGGCTTTTTCTTTAAACGGATAATTGTTGCTTCTTTGAAGAGTTATTATAAGCGAATCGATTCCACTTAAAAATTCTTTATAAATATCACTTACATTTTGAGATTCAATATTTAAAAATTCATTTAAAAGCTCTTTTACTTTTTTTAGTTTACTGTTATCTATCTCCTTTTTAATACTAATAATCAAACTCTCATAACTTCTTGTATTTAGAAGGAGGGACTTTAACTCATTGTTGCTAAGCGGGGTTGAGTTTTGTTTGATATCAATTAAATTTTTAACTTTCAAACTTGCAACAATTGCCAAAATCGCATTTCTGTAAAGTCCATAAGGTCTTTTTGAAAATGTATCAATTAATTCTTTTAAAGTAATTGTTTTTGAGCGTTTGATTTTGTTTAAGATTTCGTTTTCCAAAGTTGAAAGTGCTTCTTCTTTAAACAAATCGGAGCTGTTTGAGAGAATGATTTTTATATCTTCTTCTTTATAGTCTTTATTCAGTCCGATTAAATACGGATAAATTTTTGATATAACCTGGGCAAAACCATCTTCTAATTTCTTTTTGATATCTTTTGTTTCTATCTGAAACGCTTCAGCGTTAAAATATACTTTCGAATCCGCCACGATATCATTTAAATGATTTAAAATATTGTCTCTTCTTTTGAAGTTTTCCTGTTCTTTTGTTGCTAAAATCGCCCTCTCTTCTGAAGTAAGC
>JAMOSR010000147.1 GCA_027062985.1 Nautiliaceae bacterium | reverse complement strand
CTGAAAATGGGGAAAAAGCCCTTGAAATTTTGAAAGAGAAAAATATTGATTTGTTAATAACCGATTTGGTGATGCCGGGAATGGACGGGGAAGAACTTATAGCAAAAGTCAGGGAAAATTATAGTATGAATTCCCTTCCAATAATAGTGATTTCTGAAAATGAAGATACGAATAAATTTTTAAAAACGTTAAAGCTTGGAGCAAATGATTATTTGAAAAAACCCTTTTTAAAAGAAGAGCTTATGATAAGGGTCAATAATCTTTTAGATGTTTACGATAATATGAGAAAAATAGAAAATCAACTTAAAAAAGACCCTTTAACGGGAGCTTATAACAGATTTTATCTTGAACATATTTTAGAAAACGCATTTAATGTATATGAAACTAAATCTATCGCTATGCTTGATATAGACTTTTTCAAAAAGATTAATGACACATACGGTCATCAGATAGGGGATGAAATTCTCAAACATTTTGTAAACACAATAAAAAACTCTGTCAGAAAAAGCGATGTTTTAGTTAGATACGGGGGAGAGGAATTTTTAATATTTATGCCTAATACTTCAAAAAAAGAAGCGGCTATAGTTATTTATAAAATAAAAAAGGCTCTTAAACCTTATAAAGATATAAAATATACTTTTTCGGCGGGAATAGCTGATGAAGGGGAGTCTTTGGCGGAAATGATTAAAATAGCGGATGAAAGGCTTTATAAATCAAAAGAGGATGGAAGGGATAAAATAACTTTTTAATTTGGAATATAAACTTTTTTGATAAGCTCTTCATATTCGTCTTTCGGGTCGCTGTCAATTGTTATACCCCCTCCGCTTTTATAATAAAATAAACCGTCTTTTTTTTCTATGTATCTTATTATTACCGCACTGTCTAAAAATGTTTTTTCATCCGTTATGCCAAATATACCTGTATAAAAGCCTCTGTGGTATTTTTCCGTTTGTTTTATTATTTCCACCGTTTTTTTCTTAGGTGTGCCTGTTACAGAACCTGCGGGAAGCATCTGTTGAATAATATCAATCCAGTTTTTTTGCCAGTTATTTAAAGTAGCTTCTATTTCACTGCTTACTTGTAAAAGTTCTTTATCTCCTGCTTTGATTTTATCAATAAATCTGAATTTATTTACTTTTACGTTTTTACCTATTATTCCCAGGTCGTTTCTTAGTAAATCCACTACCATTGTATGTTCTGCCATTTCTTTGGTATTTGTCAGTATTTTTTCTTTGGCGTTTTTTATAGAAGCGTCTATTGTCCCTTTCATAGGGTAAGTATAAATTTTGTTATTATCTATTTTAACGAATCTTTCAGGGGAAAAACATACGAATCTGTCTTTAAAAAAGAGTTTAAAGGGTGCTTGAGAAGAAGCAAATATTTCCATTAAAGAGCAGTTTGTTTTAATTTTGGTAGGAAACGTTAAATTTAAAAGGTAGGTATTTCCTTTTTTTATTTCTTTTATAACTTTATTAAACGCTTTTTTATATTTTAAATATGAAATAGGGGATTTTTGAATAATAAAACATTTTTTACCGCTTTTAAAATTATGATTTGAAAAAGAAGGAAAAGAAAAATATATATTTTGAAGGTTGTTAACTTTTTCTACATAAGTGTTTCCATTAAAATCTATTAAAAAAAATTTCATGTTATCCTATTAAATGTTTTAAAATGGCCATTCTCACGGCAACGCCGTTTTTAACCTGTTCAAGTACAAGACATCTTTTATCCGCAAGTACTTCGTCGTCAATGTCTATGTTTCTATGAACGGGTCCGGGGTGCATTATGTATATTTGTTTGTCTTTTATTAATTCTTTTGTAATTTTAAAATTTTGGGCGTAATCTTTTAACGATGCGAATGTAGGGGTTTGGTGTCTTTCCGTCTGAGTTCTTAACGATATTATAGCATCTGCAAATTCCACCGCTTCTTTTATATTATGGGTTATAGGAAGGTGTGTTTTAGGTAAAAACTGAGGAGGCCCTACCAATAAAACTTTTGCTCCGAATCTTGTAAATAGTTCTATATCGCTGTTTGCAACTCTGCTGTTTCTAATGTCTCCCACTATTGCTATTTTTTTATTTTCTAAGCTGTCCCATTTTTGAAATAGGGTAAACAAATCCAGCAGTCCTTGGGTTGGATGTTGATGAGCTCCGTCTCCAGCATTTATAATAGAGCATTTTACATAGTTTGATAAAATTTTAGGCACTCCGGCCCTGTTGTGACGAACCACGATTGCATCGGGCCCCATTGCATCAAGATTTGCGGCGGTATCAAAAAGTGTTTCTCCTTTTGCCGTAGAGCTTCTTGCCACATCCAAATTTACAACGTCTGCGGAGAGTCTTAAAGCGGCTATCTCAAAACTGCTTCTTGTTCTTGTGGAGTTTTCAAAAAATATGTTAATAATAAGCTTTCCTTTTAAATCATCTCTTTTTTTTTCATCTAGAAATTTTTTTGCATATGAAAATAATTGTAAAATCTCTTCTTTTGAAAAATCTTTGGTATGGGTTAAATGTTTTGACATTTACTTCCTTTTTTGTATAATTTTACTATAAACTTATAAAAAAGGAGAAAAAATGGATTTTGGATTAATTATAGTATCAGGTTTTGTTACTACGTTTGCATTTATAGCCCTTATTTATTATTATATGATGAAAGCAACGCCAGAAGCTTAATATTTAAGTTTTAAATAACATCGAAGGGGTGGTTCGTACCCCTCAATTGTTTTCGTTTCATCTTTACTTAAAAAATTTTCCAAACTTTCACCGTCTATCCATTCTGTTTTGCGCTGTTCGTAAGTGGTGGTATATCGTTTTCCTATAAATTCCACATTTGAAAATTTTGCTTTTTCTATCCAATTATAAAGAGCTTTTAAAGTGGGAATAAAATAGACGTTTTTCATTTTTGCATATCTTACGGGACATAAAGCAATATCTTCATTTCCTTCTATTATTAACGTGTCAAGTATTACTTCTCCGTCTTTTTTTAGCCCGGCTTTTAGCTCTTTTAGCATATCAATAGGGTCGCGTCTGTGGTATAAAACCCCCATGCAAAAAATAACGTCAAATTTTTTTTCATAATACGGAATATGCTCGACTCCTAAGAGTTTATAATCGATATTGCTTTTTATAAATTGATTAATAAAATCAAATTGAAGATTAAAAAGTACGCTTGGGTCAAAACCAGTTATGCTTTTTGGATTCATTTCAAGCATTCT
>JAMOSR010000146.1 GCA_027062985.1 Nautiliaceae bacterium | reverse complement strand
ATGCCCTGAAAAGATATATTTCAATATTATCCTTTTTATAAAATTATAACAAACATTTGCTGTGTGCTTTTATAAATATTTTTCAACAAAATATAATAATTTTGGGTCTATTTTTGTAAAAAATAAATAAATTAAAAACTGTATACAACTGATATGAATCTTTTTCATGTGAAAGATTAAAAAAATTTAAGGAGCTGCAATGAATGATTTAATTGATTTAGAATGGATAGTTGAGACGACGTATGAGGAAAATGCAAGGGAAAATTTAAAGATTTTATTAAAAGAACAATCCCATATCTGAGAATTAAAATAACAAAATACACAGGATATTATATCGCTTTTATAGAATCATCTATTTTATAGTAAAATTTAAGTAGGCAAAGGATTGATAACAGCAGATTTTTTCTAAAGTATTTTAGTACTAAATCAAAAATAATCTCTACAAAATTAAACTTTAAGATATATTTAACCGACATTATCGCCAAATAAATTACTTGATGAATATAAATTCCAACAAAGAGTAGAAAGAGGATTTAGATTCTTAAAATCTCCAAAGTTTCTAAGTGTTACTATGTTTTTAAAAAATCCAAAAAGAATTGAAGCTATATTAATGATTATGACTTTGGCATTGCTTGTTTATAGTGCTTTAGAATACAAAATAAGAAAAGAACTTAAAACACAAAACAAAACTTTCCCTAATCAACTTGGAAAACCGGTTCAAAATCCAACTACAAGATGGATATTTGAAAACTTTCATGAAATACAAATTGTTGTTATAGAAGAATTAAATAAAAAGGTTATTGCAAATTTGTTAGAACGAAATGTTTTTATACTTGATTTGCTCGGTGATTCCTATTGGAAATATTACAAAATTGATGAAAAAATATAAAAATGAGGTGCGAAATGTCGGTTGAATTATTGAAGGTTGGAATAAATGCTTAAATGTGTAAGATTTATTTCGAGGATTAGGATTACAAGGATTTTATTTCGCAAAACCTATGCCGTTTGAAGAATTTAAAAAATTTTTAAACTAAAATTCAATAATTCTCCCGACTCCTCCCGGGATATAGTTTTCACCGTAAGTTTCTTTAAAAATTTCAATTGCCAAATCTCCTGAACAATGCGTAGGAGTTACATATTCGACTCCTAAAGCCTTAAGCGCTTTTACTACTTCTATAATTTCTTCTTCACTGCTTCTCATAAGATGAAATCCCCCAAGTGCGTATAAAACGGGTTTATTTAACATCTCTATAGCGCGACGTACAATATTGACAATTCCAGGATGAGCACAGCCCGTTACTACGATACTAAAATCACCCTCATCTATTACTAAAGACTGCTCTCCAATAGGTATCATAACGCCTGTGGAATAAAACTTACCAAAAAGTTTAGTAGGATTTTCATGAATAACTTTTACTTCGCGGCTGAGTCTTTTTAAATCTCTAATGTAGAGTTTTGAAAGGCTGTCAGGCAAAAAAAGAGTCATGTAAGGATTTACATCCAAAACGCTGTCAATCCCGCCTATGTGGTCCCAATGAGGATGTGAGATAAAAAGATATTTAAGTGCATTTATATCCTCTCCCATTTTTGCCATATTTCTAAGAAGCGCTCTTCCGTTGCTTCCAGTATCAAATAAAAAATAGTCATTTATTACACAACTAAATCCCCAAAAACTCTCCAATTGTTCGTTTGCTTTGTAATTGTCAAAAACTATTGAAAATTTCATATCTTTTCCTTATATTTTATAAATATTTACAACATTCACTTTTCATTTTTCACTGTTAACTTCCTTCCCCTTATAACCTTAAAAGCCCCGCCGTTACAGTCGTTAATTTCAAATTTTAAATTATCAAGCGTATCTCCGTATAAGTTTTCTTTGCACTCGAAATTTCTAAACCCCGCTTTTTTCATTAAATTAATTATATCCTCTTTTGTAAAAAACGTAGCCGGGGCATAAAATTTTGAGCGGTTTTTATTTTTTTCATAAGTTTTACCAAGAGGTGAATTTTTATCCACAAAAGCTATAAGCAAATATCCCCCTTTTTTTAACGCCCTGTAACAGTTTTGGATTGTTTTTAGAGGGTCTTTTACAAAACAGATTGTAGTCACCATTAAGATAAAATCAAATTCTTTTTTAAAATTCATCTCTTCAGCCGTGGTTTCAACAACTTCAATACCTCTTTTTCTTGCAATCTCCGCCATTTTTTTACTTGGTTCTATTCCGAATTTTATACCAAGAGGAGCGGCAAAACGCCCGCTTCCAACCCCAACTTCCATTCCCCTGCCCTCTGGCAGAAGTAATTTTATTGTTTTTAACTCTTCTTCGTAAATTTTAGGGTGTTTTTCAAACCACTCTTCATAATCTTTATAATACAAATCAAAAATATTCATTAAAAACCTCTTTTTAATTCCATTATACTAAAAGTTTCTAAATTCAAGAGGTATTAAATCAAGAAGTTTTGAAGTATCGAGTTTTCTTTTTTGAGGGCCTATATTTCCTATAGTTTCTTTATCGGTTTCGAAGAAGTTTTGAAGATAATACGTTCCCTTATAAACTTTTTTATGAAGAATTTTAATAATCTCGTTAATGTCGTTTTCATCTAAAAGGTCGGTATGGACGGTGGTGCGAACTTCAAAATCAACATCACTTTCAATCAAAAAATCAAGTGTTTTTTCAAATTTTTCATAATGTCTGTTTTTGGTAATATTTTCAAATTTCTCAGGAGGAGCTTTAAAATCAAGAGCAATATAATCTACCAGACTTTTATTCACCATTTCTTTTATTGTATCAAAATTTATTCCGTTTGTATCAAGCTTTATATCAAAACCTAAATCTTTAATTTTTCGGCTAAAAGGAATCAAATTCTTATATAAAGTAGCTTCCCCTCCTGTAAAACTTACTCCGTCAAGCAGCCCTACGCGCTTTTTTAAAAATTCCAAAAACTCATCTTCTTCTATCTGTTTTTGACCGAAAACAACGTCTTTATTATAACAGTAAGGACAGCGCATATTACATCCGCTAAACCATATAATCGCCGCAAGGCGCCCGGGAAAATCAAGAGAGGAGAATTTTTGAAAAGAATATATGCCTAGCATTCTTTAAAATATTTTCTTTCTTTATGTTCGGCTTTTTTACCGATATTAAAACTCTCTACCGGTCTGTGATAACCCATAACCCTTGTATAAACCATACATTTTTGGCGTTTGTGTTCTACTTTTT
>JAMOSR010000145.1 GCA_027062985.1 Nautiliaceae bacterium | reverse complement strand
ACAATCAGATGCCAAGTCCGAAATGGGTAATTGCAATAGGAGATTGTACTAAAGATTTGGGCGTTTTTGAAAAAACGTATGCCATAAAAGGAAATGATTTAAAAATCGATTATTACATCCCCGGATGCCCGCCAAGCCCAAAAGAGATTATGAAAGGGCTTATGGGATTTTTAAAAACTTTTTAATAAATTTTCTTTTTTTATCTCCAACCTCTGGCGTAATATCCCATAATAGAAGCACTGTCTATAGCATGAGCTTTTATAACCTCTATAAGCTGTTGAGGATTTATATTTTGGGGCACGTTAAAACCTTCGACATCCAAAGCCCATACGGTTATGATGTATCTATGGGGTTTACCTGGAGGCGGACAAGGACCTCCGTATCCAATTTCACCGTAATCATTTAATGTCTGCAACCCCAAGCTAAAATATTTATTTTCTGGATTACCAGCACCTTTTGGAAAAATTTTTACATTTTTAGGAATATTTACAACCATCCAATGCCACCACCCATGGTCTGTGGGAGCGTCTGGGTCAAACATAGTAACGGCAAAAGATTTGGTATTTTCAGGAGCTCTTGACCATATAAGCTCGGGAGAAATATTTTTTCCTCCACACAGATGATACACTTGTTCTAAATGAATTCTGTCTGAGATATCAGGAGAGTAAAGATTCATCGCATACATAATAACACCTCCTATAAGAGCGATAAGCTTTTTCATTTAATGCTCCTTTAATAAAAATTATATCATTAAATTTGATAAAATTTCAATAAAAAAGGAAAAAAATGTTAAAACCTCTTCTTATCGAAATAGGAGTCGAAGAGCTCCCTGCCGTACCTTTATTAAAAGAGCTTCCAAACATAGAAAAAAAATGGCTTGATATTTTAGAAAAATACAATTTAAAAGCAGGGTTTAGTTTTTACTATACTCCAAGAAGATTAACGCTTTGGCACAGAGAATTTCCTGTAAAACAGCCTGATACCGAACAGGAAATCTGGGGTGCGCCAAAAGCAATTGTGGAAAAGAATCCAAAAGCACTTGAAAGTTTTGCTAAAAAATGCGGTATAAATCCTGAAGAAGTTAAATATAAAACAAAAGGAAATCAGGAATTTTTATATTATAAAACAACCATAAAAGGAAAAGAAGCAAAAGAACTTCTTCCTGAAATGATTGAAGAATGGCTAAAAAGCTTAAATTTTGGAAAAACCATGAAATGGGGAAACTGCGAAGCCGAATTTATACGACCTGTTAGGTGGCTTTTATGTATGATAGAGGATGAGGCTTTAATTTTTAATAAATACTGCGTAACTTCAAGTAACTTTACTATGCCGCACAGGGTGTTTAAAGAAAAAATTTTTATCGATTTTGTTGGAAATTATTTTTGCCAGCTTGATAAAAAAGGCATAATTCTTTTTCAGGATGAAAGAAAAAAAAGAATACTTGAGGGAATTAAAAAAATAGAAGAGGAAAATCAGGTAAAAGTTGAAATAGACGAAGAACTGCTTTCAGAAATTGTCGCAATTACCGAATACCCTACTCCTTTACTTGGAGGATTTGACGAAAAATTTTTGGTACTGCCGCCGGAAGTTATTATTACCAGTATGAAAGAGCATCAACGATATTTCCCGGTATATAAAGACGGAAAACTTACAAACGCTTTTGTTGTTGTCAGCAATGCTTATACGAATGATTTCAGTAAAATTATTAAAGGAAACGAAAAAGTACTAAGAGCAAGGCTCAGTGATGCGCTCTTTTTCTGGGAAAACGATTTAAAAAGAGGATTAAGCATTGAAGGTTTAAAAAATATCGTCTATATGGATAATTTAGGCAGCCTATATGATAAAGTAAAAAGAGAAGAAAAAATAGGTGAATATTTAGCTAAAAAATATAATAAAAATAAAGAAAAAATAAATAAAGCTGTTAATCTCGCTAAAGCGGATTTACTAACGGAAATGGTATATGAATTCACCGAACTTCAAGGAATTATGGGATATTATTACGCAAAACAAGAAGGAGTGGATGAAGAAATAGCAACCGCAATAAAAGAACAATACACCGACAGTGCATCAAACGATGTTTCTTCTATTTTGAATATTTCAAGAAACCTTGATACATTAATGGGGCTCTTTAGCATTGGAAAAATTCCTAAAGGCAACAAAGATCCGTTTGGTTTAAGACGTGCGGCCAATCATATTATAAAAGTAGCCCTTGAAAATAATATTCCTCTTGATATAAAAGAAGTTATAAATGACTTAAAAGAAAACTATCCCGGCCTTAATGAAAAAAAACTGATTCAGTTTATTTTTGAAAGATTATACAAATTTTATAATGTTAACCCTTCTGTAATTAGAGCAGTTCTCGCAACCGGAGAAAGTAATCTATTAGAAATTGATAAAAAAATCAAACTTTTAAATAAAATAGTTGAAAGTGAAGATTTTAAAGATTTAGCTGTTACTTTCAAAAGGGTTGCAAATATTGTAAAAGATTTTGATTTAGACTCAATAAAAGTCGATGAATCTCTTTTTGAAAAAGAAGAAGAAAAAAGATTATGGGAAGAGTTTAAAAAAGTAAAAGACATTAAAGACCTTGAAAAGAAACTTGACTTTTTAGTATCTTTAAAACCGCTTATCGATGCGTTTTTCGATAATGTTATGGTAAATGTAGAAGATGAAAAAATAAAACATAACAGAAAAAG
The DNA here is from genome assembly GCA_027062985.1 of Nautiliaceae bacterium. GTDB lineage: Bacteria > Campylobacterota > Campylobacteria > Campylobacterales > Nautiliaceae > Caminibacter. The sequence continues at coordinate 14,292 of JAMOSR010000145.1, read as the reverse complement.
CTTAATTGCCTCAATTTACAAAGAATTTTTGGATATCGGGGATATAAAAGAAATTACCTTGTAAAAGGGAGAATGAAAAATGCAACAGGAAAAGTTAATAAATATTAAAATTAACGGCATCGAAAAAAAAATAGCACCAAATACAACAATCAAAGAGCTTTTAAAAGATTTAGAAATTTTAGATAAAACAATGGCTGTAGCTGTTAATATGAAAATAGTAAAGAAAGACAATTGGAATAAATTTAAATTAAACGAAGGGGATAAAATAGAAGCTCTAAATTTCGTAGGAGGAGGTTAATAAAAAGGATGGGTCTTAATGACCGCATCCGCAGTTACCGCTGCCGCAGTGTCCGCCTTGAGCTTGAGCTCCAACCTGACCTGTTAAAGCCTCTTCAGGAGTAGCTTCTCTTTTTGTTACTACTTTAACGTCAAAAGTTAAATTTTCTCCCGCTAACGGGTGATTATAATCAATTATAACTTCGTTATCATTAAAATCTTTTACTGTAACAGCTATTACCTGCCCATCAGGAGATTGTCCGTAAAGAGTCATGCCTTTTTGAAGTTCAATCCCTTCAAACTGGCTTCTTGGAAGTTTTTCAACCAATTCTTCATTTCTTTGTCCGTATGCTTCTTCAGCCGGTACTACTACCGTTTTTTCTTCACCGATTTCCATTTTTTCAACTTCTTTTTCAAGACCAGGTATAATTTGACCTTTCCCTGCGATAAATTCTAAAGGAGCTTGTCCTTTATTGCTATCAACTACTTCACCTTTTGAATTTTTAACTGTATATTCAATTCCGTATACTGTTGCCATTTTGTTCCTTTTGTAAATATTATAAGTTTTTATTATATCATATTATTTTAGTTTTTCCAACTCTTTTTTTGCCAATTTCGCATATTTAGAAGTAGGAAAATCGTTTATAAGTTTTTTAAACGTAAGTTTTGCAGCTTCTTTATTTCCCGTTTTTTCAAAAGATATTCCTGTATGATATAAAAGCCTTGCCGTAAAAGAAGTTTTTTTAGGATAAAACTCTATACTTTTTTTATAATACCCCAGCGCTTCTTTATAATTTCCTTTTTTATAAGCCATTTCCCCTAAATAATAAGAACTTGTAGCCGGAAGATATCTTTTAGAAAGAGTATATAAAAACAGCTCTTTTGCCTTTTCATATTGTCCGGAGAAAAAATAATTTCTAGCTTTTTCAAACGCTTCTTTTTTTGAAAGAGGTTTTTTACTCTCTTTTAACTGTTTTAAAATAGACTCTATAGAATTTTTCAGATATTCGAAATTTTCATTTTGAACTTTTGTAATCGTTTTAATACTTTCTTTGAGATTATCCATATTTGAATTAATAATACTGATATTTTCTTCAAGACTTTTTATTTTTTCATCTAAATAATTTATTTTATCCAATACGGCTTTAAACTCTTTTTTTAACTTGACAATTTCACTTTTAGTATCGTCTATTTCTCCTAATAAATCATTAAAAGCGGAAATTTTCTCTTTTAAATCCGATATTGTCTGGTCATAAGAAACCAGTTTTATTTTAAATGATGACAAATTTTTAGAAAGTTTAGATATCTTTTGTTGCAAACTTTGGATTGATTTTTTATTTTGAAGAATAGCTTTTTCCTGAGGCGTAAGGCCGTAAGGAGAAGTGGAGTTAAGACCCGCGCTAAAGGGGTCAACTTCCGCAAACAGAAAAAGAGGTATAATTAAAAACAGTTTTTTCATACAATTCCTTTTTTAAGGAATTGTAGCGAAATTATGGTAAATAAGTGAAGTTATCTCTTCTGTTTAATCTCCAGCACCATTTTGCATGTGCCGTACATACAGGATTTAATTCACCGTAACTTATAACAGTAAGTTTTTTAGGGTCAACTCCAAGTTTAATTAAAGCGTTTTTAACACTGTTTGCTCTTTTAAGACCAAGAGCGTAATTGTATTCTTCAGTTCCCCATTCATCACAGTTACCTTCTATTCTTACCGTATAATTGCTAGGATTTTGTTTTATAAGTTCAGCAAGTTTTTCAACTTTAGGCCATTGGTCAGGTCTTATATTATATTTGTCAAAATCAAAATAAACAACGATACTTGCAAGTTTTTTTGCAAATTTTTGATTTTGCTGAGTTACAGTCACACTTGTAGGCACCTGATTTTCATTTGTAATAGTTTCTTCTTCAAGAGTTGCGTTTTGAGTGCTAACACTCTCCTGTACACCCGTAGGTTGCATCATAGAAGTTTCGCTTGTTTGCTTCTCCGTTTGGGTCGGAGTTGTGTTTGTCAAGGCAGCATTTTCAATCTTAGGCTGTTTAGAACACCCCACCATAAGCATTAAAGCGGCTATTCCCGTTACAAGTAATGTTTTTTTCATTTTTGTCTCCTTTTTTTACCAATCAAATGATTGTAGAATTTTTGGCAAAGGGTAATAGAAAATTTTGTTTTCACTTAATCGTATTATACCAATTTTACTAAAAAAATTCTCTCTTTTAATAAACATTATAGAACTTCCGTCAACAGAAAAATTAGGAAAGGAGTTTTGTCCCTTCATTGTAAGTCTTTTTAAAGAATCATCTTCACTGTTGATTAAAAAAAGATTAAAAGTATTCGGTTTAAAAGCATTTGACGTTTCCCTGCTGCTAATTACCAGATAATTTTTATAAGCATCCACTCCCACCTGATTTTTTCCATGGTATAAAACTCTTTTTACTTTTTTATTCTTTAAATTTTTCTCAAAAATATAAGGCCTTCCGTATCTATCCGATACAAAAGCTATTTTGTTATCGCCCCAAAATTTTCCGTTTACGTCTATACCTTTATAAAAAGTAAGCCTTTTTAATTTTTTTAATTTTAAATCAAAAAGATAAACATCAGGCTGGGAGTTTTTTGCAAGAGTTAGCAAAATTTTATCTTTTTTTACATCTGAAACTATCAAAAGCCCCTCAGAAGAAAAAAGCTTCTCTTTTTTTCCTGTATAAATATTATACTTATACAAAACAGGAAGTCTTTCAAGTTTTGTAAAATAAATTTCTTTTTGTTTTTTATCAGCCCATTTAGGAAATATGTTAAGCCCCCCGCTTATAAGCCTTTTTTTATAAGAAAGGGTATAATCGCTGAGATAAATAGAAGCTTCTTTAGGGGCAGTTAAAAGAGAATAAACAACTTTTCTTATCAAAAATTTAGCGCTTGGCATATGAAAATATTCATTTATATCATACACCGCTTTATGAATCAAAAAAGGAAAATAGGCATATGAGTTAGACTTATATTTTCTTATAATATAAGGCTGTCCTTTTTTTAAATATTCAACCGTAAGTGTTTTAGCGTTTTTATCGTAATTAAAATTAAAAGAAAGAGTGGAATTGTTTTCTAGTTCAAAATGGTCCAAAACCTCAAAATCCATATTAAGAATTTTTTTAACTTCTTTAGGACCGTTAAACTTTATATTTATAGCCGGTTTATTTTCGAGATATTTGGTTATTACTATCTCTTTTGCATCTGCAAATAAAAATATAAGCAAAAATAAAAAAAATTTTTTCATCTATTCACCTTTGTCTGAAATAAAATATTTAAATTAAAATTTTTATCAAAATTCATATTTTCTATTAAAGAAATAAGCTCTTTTTGTTTCCTCTCATCGAGATTTGAATCCAAAATAATCACTTTCACTCTTCCTCCTGAAGAAATTACGTTTATTTTAGCATATTCTCCGGGAATATCAGAAATTTCATACCATATTTTTCCAATTTTATTAACAATTTTATCCACCTCCGCATCGCTTATTTTAGAAGAGGAGTTGTTCTGAAACTGAATATCTTCATTAATATCTTTAATTTTTGATAAATTCTTTTGAATTTTTTCTATACCTTTAAAACGGCTTTTTTCTTCAAACTTGGCAAATTTCACAGGAGTGGTATCAACATCCGCCCGTACATTTTTAAAAATATCTTTAAAATTAACATTTCCCCCTTTTGTAATCGATGTTTTAGAACCCTGTTTAACTTTTTTTTTCGGAGGAGTTTTTTTAGAAACCTCTTTTTTTATCTGTTTTTTTATACTTCTCTTAACTTCTTTTTTTTCAGATGAAGAAGTAATTAAAGAAGTATTGATGGCTGTATGGACCAAAACTTCTTTTGAAGTAGTTTCCGAATTAAAAAACAATTTATAAAAGAAAAAAAGTATACAAAAATAGATAAAAGAAGATAAAAAAAACGAAACAAGAAGCCTCATTTCGTTAAAAGTCCTATTTGAGAAAATCCTGTTTTAACCACAGCTGCATAAACCTTCATAAATTTATCGTATTTAATATTTTTATCGGCCGCAATATATACTAATGAATTTTTATTGTAATTTCCGTATTTTAAATTAAAATTTTCAAAAAAATCTTTTAGCGGTATTTTCTGTTTGTTTACGATAACGTAATCAGCATTTGGAATTGTTATTGTAATAGTGGCTTTTTTAACAGCCGGAGTTGTTTTACTGCCCTCGGGAAGATTTACACTTTTTTCCTGATAAGTGGACACAGTTACGCTAACCATTAAAATGGCCAGCAACACGAGCATTATGTCCACAAAAGGAGTTATATTTAAATCAGGTTTTTTCATTTGCTAAGATACATATCCCTTTGCATTTTTAAAGTAGCTATTAAATCGTCGACTTTTTTAGCAAGAATTTGATGAAAACTATAAGCCGGAACCGCCACTATAATCCCTATAGCGGTAGCTATTAAAGCATCTGCAATAGCGGGTGCTATCATATTAATAGTCGTTACGCTTTTCATTCCTGCAAAAGCGTTTAAAATACCGACCACTGTTCCGAAAAGTCCTATAAAAGGCGCTGTAGAAGCCACTATACTTAAAAAAATAAGCCCGTTATTAGCCTGTTTTTTAGCGCCTTCTATACAGGCATCAAAAGTATACTTATTTATTTTTGACGCTTTTTCTATACAGCTTTTTAAAGATGAATTCATAGGAAAAACTTCGCTCATAACAATAGAATTAAGCGCTTCTTCTTCTCTTTTAACCCAAGAAATTAAAGATATATACTTGTAGATAAAAACAAAAAAGACAAAAAAAAGATAAATTCCAAGCCATCCGATTACTACAATGTTAACCGGATTACTTAGAATTTTAGATAGCTCTGGCAGCACTTTCTATCTTTGCCTCAACCGCTGCAACCAATGCATCAGAATCAGCAGCGTCTTTAATTAACTGTTTGGCTTTCTCAATAGCTTGGGCTATTTCACTTTCGCTGCTTCCCACAACAGGAACAGCACCGTCAACCAAAACATTTACATGGTCAGGAGTTACTTCAACATATCCCCAGTTAACGGCTATAACCTCTTCTTTTCCGTTTTCTTTTTTTATGGTTATAAGACCCGGCTGCAGTGTCGTTACTAAAGGAGAGTGTCCCTCAAGAACACCAAACTCCCCGTCCACACCAGGAAAAGTCGCTTCTTTAATTTCCCCTTGGAAAATTCTTCCAAGAGGAGTTACTATATCAATTTTCATTTTTAAGCCTTTTGTTGCATCTTTTTAGCTTTTTCAATCGCCTCGTCTAAATCTCCAACCATATAAAATGCGTTTTCCGGTAAATCGTCAACCTTACCTTCAAGAATAGCTTTAAATCCTTCAATAGTTTTATCAAGAGTCACATATCTTCCATCCGCTCCTGTAAATACTTTTGCAACAAAGAACGGTTGAGAGAGGAATTTTTCAATTTTTCTAGCTCTTTGAACAATTAGTTTATCTTCTTCACTTAATTCGTCCATACCAAGAATTGCGATAATATCTTGTAAGTCTTTATATTTTTGCAATACTTCTTGAACTCCTCTTGCTACTTTATAATGTTCTTCACCTACGATTTGAGGGTCAAGAATTCTACTTGTAGAATCTAACGGGTCAACCGCAGGATAAATACCTTTTTCGGCAATTTTTCTGTTTAGAACCGTTGTTGCGTCCAAATGCGCGAAAACCGCTGCAGGCGCCGGGTCAGTTAAGTCGTCAGCCGGTACGTATACAGCCTGAATAGATGTAATAGAACCTTTTTTAGTTGACGTAATTCTCTCTTGTAATTGCCCCATTTCAGTAGCAAGTGTCGGCTGATAACCAACCGCACTAGGAATTCTTCCAAGAAGGGCTGACATCTCAGCACCAGCCTGAGCAAATCTAAATATGTTGTCGATAAACATAAGTACGTCTCTATTTTCTTCATCCCTGAAATATTCAGCCATTGTAAGACCAGTCATAGCAACCCTGTTTCTACATCCCGGAGGTTCGTTCATCTGACCGTAGCACAGTGCAACTTTATCAAGAACCCCACTCTCTTTCATTTCATGATAAAGGTCGTTACCTTCCCTTGTTCTTTCACCAACTCCGGCAAATACCGAATAACCACTGTGTTTATAAGCAACGTTGTGGATAAGCTCCATAATAATAACCGTTTTACCAACTCCAGCCCCACCGAATAGACCGGTTTTTCCACCTTTCATATAAGGACATAAAAGGTCTACTACTTTAATACCTGTTTCAAAAACTTCCATTTTAGTTGACTGTTCATCAAACGGAGGAGGGTCTCTGTGAATAGACCATCTCGGAACATCGGCAGGAATAGGTTCACCATTATCGATAGGATCACCTGTTACGTTAAAAATTCTTCCAAGAACAGCTTCACCTACAGGAACCTTAATAGGACCTCCGGTAGCTTCTACTTTTGTACCTCTTTTTAAACCGTCTGTCAAATCCATAGCAATAGTTCTAACTATATTATCACCAATTTGAGCCGCAACTTCAAGTACAACTTTTCTTTTTTTACCTTCTGCTTCAAACTCTACAATAAGCGCTTCATTAATTTCAGGAACTTTATCTCCGTCAAATTCAACGTCGATAACCGGACCTAAAACTTGTATTACTTTACCTTCCATTTTACTCCTTTATTTTTTCTTCATAGCTTCGATAGCCGTTACTATCTCGATAAGTTCTCTTGTAACGTTTTCTTGTCTTACTTTATTGTATTCTAACGTTAATTGTTTTACCATTTCCTGAGCATTATTAGTAGCGGCATCCATAGCCTGCATTCTCGCACTATGTTCACCGGCTAGTGAATCTAAAAGAGTATAATACATTGTATACTCTAAATATTTTTTAACCAGACTCTCAAGAATCAATTCATAATCATCTGTAGGTTCCACTTCTAAAAATTCCTGAGAATCTTTTACTTCCACTTCAATAGGAAGCATTTCTTTAATATGAACCATTTGAGTAAGTTTGTTTACATACCCGTTATAAATTAAAATGATGTTATCAATTTCCTCTTCTACAAAATCGTTATATGATTTTTCTATCACTTCAGCCGCTTTTTTATAATCAGGCGATGAAGAAAGTCCAACTATTTCTTCATACATTTCAATACCGACAAATCTAAAATATTCGATAGCTTTTTTACCTATTACTTTAAGTCTTATTTTAACTTTTTTAGCTTTAAGCTCTTCAATTGTTGCAAGAGTCGATTTAATTGTCTGAATATTAAATCCGCCGCAAAGACCTTTATCAGCCGTTACTACGATAATATCAACTTTTTTTGGTTCTTGAATATTTGCAAATGCCCTTAAATTAATACTATCTTTAATAGATGAAAGTTTTGCCGAAATTTCTTTCATAACTTCGTCTATTTTCCTGGCATATTCTCTGGACATTAAAAGAGATTCTTCTGCCCTTTTAAGTTTTGCCGTAGACACGAGCTTCATTGCCCGTGTTGTTTTTTGAGTGTTTTTTACACTACTTATTTTTGATTTTAATTCTTTTAAAGTTGCCATTTAATTATCCTTCTGGATTGAACTGAGCCTTGAATTCTTCTAACGCTTTTTTAAGTAGCTCTTCAGTTTCCTCGTCAAGTTTTTTCTTAGTTCTGATATTTTCGAAAATTTGAGGATACTTAGTTTCAATAAACGGATAAAGCTCATCTTCGAATTTTCTAACTGCTTTTACAGGAATATCATCTAAATATCCTCTTGTACCGGCATAAATAATTACAACCTGTTTTTCAACAGGAAGCGGTTGATGAGCAGGCTGTTTTAAAATCTCAACAAGTCTTTGTCCTCTTTCAAGCTGTTTTCTACTAGCTTCGTCTAAGTCGCTCGCAAATTGAGCAAATGCTTCAAGTTCCCTATACTGGGCAAGTTCAAGTCTTAAAGTACCCGCAACTTGCTTCATAGCTTTAATTTGAGCGGCACCACCAACCCTTGAAACAGATAAACCTACGTTAATTGCCGGTCTTATACCTTTGTTAAATAGATTAGTTTCAAGGAAAATCTGACCGTCGGTAATAGAAATTACGTTTGTTGGAATATAAGCCGCAACGTCTCCACCTTTTGTTTCGATAATCGGTAAAGCCGTTAAACTTCCCGCACCGAGTTCATCATTAAGTTTAGCTGCTCTTTCAAGTAATCTACTATGCAAATAGAATACGTCTCCCGGATACGCTTCTCTTCCCGGAGGTCTTCTAAGAAGCAATGACATTTCTCTGTACGCATCTGCATGTTTACTTAAATCATCATAAATAATTAAAGCATGTCTTCCGTTATCCCTGAAATATTCACCCATTGTAACACCTGCATAAGGCGCAAGGAATTTTAAAGATGCAGCTTCAGAAGCGCTTGCATTTACAACAATAGTATATTCCATTGCTCCATGCTCTTCAAGAATTCTTACTATATTGGCAACAGTAGATTGTTTTTGTCCAATAGCCACATAAATACAAATAACATCTTCACCTTTTTGATTTAGAATAGTATCTATAGCAACGGTAGTTTTACCTGTTTGTCTATCACCGATAATAAGCTCCCTTTGCCCTCTTCCGATAGGAACAAGTGCGTCAATAGCTTTAATACCTGTTTGAAGAGGCTCATGAACAGATTTTCTAGCCATAATTCCAGGCGCTTTTTCTTCCACATATCTGTATTCAGCAGCTTCTATTTCACCTTTACCGTCAATCGGTTCACCAAGAGCGTTTACAACCCTTCCTATCAACCCTTCTCCAACAGGAACAGAAATCAGTTTTCCAAGTCTTTTTACACTGCTCCCTTCCACAATTTCAGTACCTTTACCAAGTACAACCACCCCAACGTTATCTGTTTCAAGGTTAAATACCAAACCTTTTTCACCAGTTTCAAACTCAACCATTTCACCAGCCATTGCATTTGTAAGACCGTAAACTTTAGCTATACCGTCAGCAGAATAAATAACTTTTCCGACTTCTTCAACATCTACTTTCAGTTCGTAGTTTTCAATTCTCTCTTTTATAATTTGCGTGATTTCCTGTACCACTTAAACTCCTTTCGTTTAGATTGCTTTTAATATTTGACTCAATAAATCTTGTTTGATTCTATCTTCTAAAATAGAAACCTCAACATTTAACACATCAACAAATACTTTAATACCGTTTAAATCCACATCTTTCAACTGTAATTTAATTGTTGCATTAAACTCTTTTGAAAGTTTTTCTTCAATCGCTTTTAAAGTATCTTCGCTAACTTTACCTTCAACCAAACCTGCATAAGTGTTAAACAGTTTAGATACTTTTTCATACAGACTTTGATGAATCTCTTTTAACAGGTCTACTCTTTTATTTTCAAGTAAAATTTTAATAAAATTTACAAATTTTGGATTATTGCTTTCTCCTATTTCTTGTAAAATTTTTACTTTTTCTTCTAACGTTAAAAGAGGAGATTTAACAATCAAGATAAATTTAGGATTTTTAGCCACCAATGCAAGTCTTGCAACAGCTTCGTAAACTTCTACAATTTCATCCTCGCTTAATGCCGCTAATAAAGCTTTTGTATACTTTTCAACTATCATTATGCCGCCTTTAATATAAGTTTTGCTGCATCTTCGCTTGTAATATGGATATCTTTAAGAATCTCTTCCATAAACTCTTTAACAGCCTCTTGTTTTGTTTTTCTAATTTCAGATTCTTTAAACTCTTCAAAATGTTTTTGAAGTAATGTTATTTCTTCTTCTACTTGAGCTTTTATTTTACTTTCAACAAGTTCTGCTTCTTTTTTTGCGGTTTTTATAATTTCTTCCGCAAGTTTTTTAGCTTCTTCAAGTTCAGCTTTTAAAGCCTCTTTCTTTGCTTTTGACTCTTTTAATTTCTCTTCAATTTCCTGAAATTTTCTCGCAATACTTTCTCTTCTTTCGGCAAAAAATCTTTTTATCTTATCTCCTACAAGATACCACAGCAATGCAACAAAAATTAAAAAGTTTATCGTTCTTGGAATAATATCGGTACCACCATTTGCAGCTTCGTTAGCAAATAAAGCTACACCGCTTAATACTAAAAGAAGTTTTTTCATGCCGCCTTCCTTATTTTGTTTTCAATAAGTGATTTAATATCCTCTTTATCTTTTAAGAGTTCATTTAATATTTTTTCTTTTTCTTTTTGAAGTTCAAGTTTTAAAGACTCTTTTGCCTCTTCTATCTCTCTTGCTTTAAGAGCTTTAATTCTTTCGGCTTCTTCACTTGCTTTCATTTTAGCCTCTTCAACTATTTTTCTTGCATCGTCTCTTGCAAGTTTTAAAATAGTCTGAATCTCTTCTTCAATTTCTTTTGTTTCTTCAGTGTTTTTCGAAATCATTTCAAGTTCTGTTTTCAACTTTGCTTCTCTTTCATCCATAAACTTAACCAACGGATCAAAAAGCCACATCTTTAAAAGCACCATAGTGATTAAAAAGATACCGGCTTCTATCAGCATAACGCCAATATTTAAGTCTAACATCAAATCTCCTTTTTGTGAAATTTTAACATAAATTTAATTTGTATTGTCCAAAAGTTTTTTCAATTTTTCTAAATCTGTTTCTTTTTTAAACTTTATTTTTATATAGTCTTTTCCTATTTCAGTTTTTAACCCCATCTTTTTTAAAAAGCTGCTTATTTCTACAATCTCTTCATTTATTTTTTCTTCTTTAGGTTCTTTTAAAGTTTTTATAAATTTTTCAGTTTCTCTTACGTTTAAATTTTCTTTTTCTATTTTTTCTACTACTTTTTCTATCTTATCCTCAGGCAAAGAAACTAATATTTTTGCATGCCCAAAAGAAATTTCCTGTTTTTTTATTTTATCTATTATTTTTTCGGGAAGATTTAAAATTCTGAGCATATTTGTAACATAACTTCTACTTTTACCCAGATTCTTAGCAAGTTCGTCATGAGTATAACCGTGTTTTTTTATTAACTCATGAAGACTTAAAGCTATTTCTATCGGATTTAAATCTTCTCTTTGAATATTTTCTATTAAAGCGTATTCTCTTAAATCATCAAGCGTATAATCAACGACAATTGCTTTTATTTTATCTTTTCCAAGTTTTTTAGTAGCCCTTAATCTCCTCTCTCCGGCTACTAAAATATAATTTTCCTCATCTTTTTTAATAACCAGTACCGGTTGTAAAAGTCCATGTTTTCTTATTGAACTCGCAAGTTCTTCAATAGATTTTTCATCAAACTCACGTCTAGGCTGATAAGGGTTTGGAACTATTTTTTCTATTTCGATTTCGTTAACACCGCTTTTAGGAAGGCCTTTTAAATATCCCGCTTCCGCATCTTCTAAAATAGCTCCTAAACCACGGCCAAGTCTTTTCATTCGTTACTCTCCAATATTTTTTTAGCAAGCATTTCATAAGCTATAGCCCCGCTGCTTTTTATATCGTATAAAATAATGGGTTTGCCGAAACTCGGGGCTTCTGCAAGCCTTACGTTTCTTGGGATAATAAGAATATTGCCCTGCTCGTTTATAAAAAGCATATCTCTAAAATGCCTTACCAAATCGGCTAATACCTGTTTTGAGAGATTATTTTTTTTCGAATACATAGTAGGCAAAAGACCTTTTATCTTCAATTTAGGATTTGTGGTGTGCTGTAAAAGTTTTATGGTTTTCATAAGCTGAGCCAAACCTTCAAGAGCAAAAAATTCTGTTTGAGTAGGAATTATAACACTATCGCTTGCATTAAGGGCGTTTATGGTAATAAGACCTAAGGTAGGAGGAGTGTCTATTATTATGTAATCATAATCGGTATTTAAGTCTTTAATTCTTTTTTTTAATATCATTTCTTTATCTTCAAAATCTTCAAACTCTCTTTCAATCCCTACAAGACCTATATTAGAAGGAATTAAATCAAGAGTCGGCAATGTAGTATTTAATACAACTTCATTAATATTTTTACTGCCTATAAGCACATGATAGAGATTATATTCATAATCGTTCTTATAAAATCCAAGAGACGATGTTGCATTCGCCTGAGGATCGGCATCAATCAACAATATTTTTTTATCCGCTATTGCCAAACTTGCGGCAAGATTAACCGCGGTGGTTGTTTTACCGACCCCACCTTTTTGATTAGCCACTGAAATTACTTCTATCATCTTCTTGAATACACCTTTTTTCCGTTTTTCATCAAAGCGCCGTCTTTATCAAGCTCACCGTCGATGCCGAATATTTTTTTTGTTTTTTCAAACTCTTTTTTATATTCTTCAATCACTTTGTCAAATTTTGGCTTTTGTTCCAATCTTATAAAAAAGTTTTGCAAAATTTTATCATTTTTTATTTCAATATCCAAGCATCCGAATTCCTCAGAAGGAGAAAATTTAGTGTTTAAACCTATACCGCATACAATAACCTCTTTTTTCAGGTTCGTAATAACTCCCCCTATTTTAAGAGGTTTTTTACTTATTAAATAAATATCATTTGGCCATTTTAATACCGCACAACTTCCAAAATCGTTTAACGTTTTTTTAAAAATCCATCCAAAATAGATTGAAAAACTCTGAAGAGGTACATTTTCAAAAAAATTTAAAGGATAAGCAAAGGAAAAAAACAGATTTCCTTTTTTTCCTATCCACTTATTCCCCCTGCTTCCTATGCCGTCAACTTGGTAATCGCTCCAGACACACACAGGAAGCTTATATTTATCTAATTTTTCCAAAAGAACTTTTTGGGTAGAATTAATTCTTTCAAAATATATTATATTCATTCTAAAATATTTTGCCCCGTTTTTAATCTTTTTCCGTTTACATAATCAACGGCAAAGACTTCTTTTTTACCCGGCACTTGAACTTTAATAAGCTTAATCCTACCTTCTTTACAGCCTACAATCACCCCCTCACCATCTATTTCAATAATCTCGCCTGCATTGTTTTTAGAATCGGTATCAATTAATTCCATTTCGTTTATTTTAAAATTTTGGGTAAAAATTCCAGGCCATGGCTGAAAAGCCCTGTATTTCCTGTCAATTAATTCAGCATTGTTAAAATCCACAAATCCGTCTTGCTTTTTTATTTTAGGAGAGTAAGTTGCAAAAATATCGTTCTGTTTTAGAGGTTTTATATTTGAAAAATTATCAATTGTATAAATTATCTGTTTTGCGGCTATATCAGCCAGCTCATTAAACAAATCTATACTTGTTTTTCTGCCTACCTCCGTATAATCCCAACACAAAATATCTCCCGTATCAAGCCCCTCATCCATAAGCATTGAAGTAACACCTGTATATTTGTCACCGTTTAAAATAGCGCTTTGAATAGGACTAGCACCTCTGTATTTAGGAAGAAGCGAAGCATGAAGATTTATGCATGGGGCCGTATTTAAAACATTTTTAGGAAGTAAAAGTCCATATGCCGCAACCACTATAAAATCTGGATTAAATCTTTTAAAATTTTCATTTTTTAAGCTGCCTGGAGTAAAAACTTCAAAACCTTTTTCAAGAGCATATCTTTTAACCGGAGTGGGGGTCAATATTTTTTTTCTTCCCACCGGTTTGTCAGGCTGAGTATAAACAGCAGTAATATTATGTTTTTTAGCCAATTCATCTAAAATTTTTACGGCGTAATCGGGACTTCCCATAAAAACTATATTCATAACATCATACCCTTAATCATGAAAAATATCATAGCCGCAAGCAATGCCGCTACAGGCACTGTTATAATCCATGCCGCAATTATTTTTTTGAAAAGGTCTCTTTTAACATATTTTACTTTTTCCTCTTTTTTAAGGATTTTTTTGTATCTTTTTAAAGCTTTTTCCAAATCTTCAATAATTTCTATAAGCTCTACAATTCTTTTGTAATCATCTTTACTTTTATCAGTTTTTTCCTGCAATTCTTTAAGTTCAAGCTCATATGTTTTTAGTTTTTTTTCTATTTCTTTTAGTTCTTTTTCAATTTCATCTTCTTTTTGTTCAACCAAATGAAGCCATTCTCTTAAAAATCCAACTCCAAATATAGCGCCTATAGCAATATGTGTAGAACT
>JAMOSR010000144.1 GCA_027062985.1 Nautiliaceae bacterium | reverse complement strand
ATATAGAGAATTATTTAAAAATCAGCTTATTATCTGGTTGAATTATATAAAAAACCGTAATAAAAAAGCTTTAGAAAGTGATAATGTTTTATTAAATTATTCAAAAAATATAGGAAAAGAGTATTATCAGGCCGTAACTGAAATCATAGGAGATATTGAAAAACAAACGTTTGGGTCTAAAATTATTATTTACAATACTAAAAAAGAAGCTTTTATTACGCTACAAAAAATTAAACAGATAATAAATTATCCTCTTTTTAATGTTGGGGATAAAACAATAACGCCTATTAATTTTGTATTATTCTTTTTTATTTTGATTTTGGGTTGGTATATCGGGAAATATTATAAAAATTTTATTTATAAAATAAGAAAAAAATATAAAATGTCCCATTCGGTTGCAACACTGCTTGGGAATTTCGGTTATTATGCCGTTCTTGCCGTTTCTTTTTTGAGTGCGCTAAAGGCCGTAGGGCTTGATTTAAGCTCTCTTACCATTATTGCAGGTGCCTTGTCTGTAGGTATCGGTTTTGGTCTTCAAAATATTGTCAGCAATTTTATAAGCGGAATTATTTTAATGTTTGAAAATTCCATGAAAGTTGGGGATTATATACAGATTGATGAAAACACAAAAGGGGAAGTTATTGATATTTCAATGCGTTCCACCATTATAAGAACGAACGATAATATTGATTTGATTATTCCCAATCAGACTTTTATTCAAAACAATGTAATAAACTGGACTTTAAACGATGATACGGTAAGGTTCAGGGTGCCTTTCGGGGTTGAATACGGAGTAAAAACAGAAGAAGTTGAAAAGGTTGTTTTAAAAGCACTTGAGAAATCAAATCTTCCTTATATAAAAAAACATCCAAAGTTTGATGTAACTCCAAGGGTGATTTTTATAGAAATGGGGGACAGCTCTCTTAATTTTGAACTTTTTGTATGGGTTAAAGGGGAATACGCTAGACGACCAAGACGCACAAAAAGCGAATTTTTAAAAATGATTTATAAAGCGTTAAACGATGCGGGTATAGGAATTCCTTTTCCTCAGCAGGATTTACATATAAAAGACAGCGTGCCTTTTGAAATTAAAATAAAAAAAGATTAAAAACGGAAAAATTATGATATAATTCCAATTGCCCCAGCCCTGTGCAAGGGGCGGTGGAGGCAACGCTTCAGGCCCGGAAGGGAGCAGAGCACCTCCATCGCTCCTGTGCCGCAGGTTTCTGGGGTCTTTAATATATACATATACACTCTCAGACACTTATAATTTACTTATGGTTTACTTACTAAAATGGCACTGACTAAATAAAGTAACTAAAGCGTAGCGGTTTGCACTTTTTTAGCTTTTACGAAATGTTTAAAAATTTGTTCTTTTGCCGAGCTTATTTAGTCATTATTACTAAAATACATTGACAAATGTTATGTAAAATTATATAATATAATAAAAATTTAAGGAGGGGAATATGGAAGTATTCGTACAAGAGTTAGAAGGAAGTGTTAAAAAGTTGCAAAAAGCGCTTGAAAAAGAGAAAAAAAAGCTTGCTGAAATAGAATCTGAATTAGAACCTGTTAAAAACAGGCTTGTAGAAATAGAAACGGAGCTTTTAGCTATTCAAAGAGAAATTAAAGAAAATGAAGCAAGAATAAAAGATATAAACAATCATTTAAAAAGAATTATGCAAAAAACTCTTGAGGCGGAAACGGATAGAGAAATTGAAATGCTTGAGAGAGACAGACAAAGACTTTTAAAAGAGTTAAGTCAAAGAAAAGCAAGAATTGCCGAATTAAAAGAAAAATATCAAAATCTGGTAATGGAAGAAAACGATTTAGTTAAAAAAGAAGTTGAACTTGAAGAGAAAAAACATCTTCATGAAGAAAGAATTCAAAAATATATTCGCAAAATAGAACAGGCTATGCGCGATATTCAAAGAGAGCTTGACAGATATAAAGTGATAAAATAATTGGCTTAAAGCAACCTTCCCTGTGTTGCTTTTATCGGAATAATCCGCTCATCTAATATAGGTTTTCCTATACTAAATCCGTATAAACTTAATATGTTTGGATTGTTTAGAATATCAATACTAATCAAATCGTCAAAAAAACACCCTATGCCGCATCCTCTTAGATTTTTTGCTTCAGATTCTAAATATAAAATATGACCTATCATCCCGGCTTCAAACATTGCGAGTTTATAATGGTAATCTTTTTTTATTTCGCTTTTATTTATTACCATTGATATGCTAAAAGCGCTATTTTTTCCTAAATCCTGAGAGCAGTTTATAAACTTGGCGGCTTGGCTGAAATCACCTTTTTCAATGATATCCAACGTATTATTTTGTCTGTCAAGATAATATATTCCGTTTTCAAGCCCGTCAATCCGGTTTGCGAATATTACAAAATCAATTTTGTTAAGTCCGGCGTTTGTATCAAAAGGAGGAATATTTCTAGGAAGGGTTTTATCTAAAATATCCAAAAATTCATCTTTTTTAATATATACATCTTTGAAATCAAGGGCGCTTCTTCTGTTTTTTATAATTTCAAACGCATTAAAAAGCGAAGGTGAAAAAGAGATTGGAAAATCTTTAAATTCAGGGGTAAAAGATTCTTCTCTTTTTAGATGTTTTGAAGTATTGAAAACAATATCCCATCTTACCGAATTTTTGGTAAGAGGAGAATAATCCAGTAAAAATTCAAGTTTTTTAAATGCTTTAAAATTGATTTTTGGTTTTTTATCGGTGTAAAGATAAAAAGCCGCTTCAAAAATTTCTTCTTCGTTTCTGTAAAAGTTTTGTTTATCAAGCCCTATCAGCTTTTCAAGTTCGCCATCAGCATATTCGGTGATATGTTTCATTTTCCACCCAAGAAGATTTGAGCTGAACCTTGCGGCGGCTATAGCGTGTCCGGTGTCAAGAAGGCAGTATCTAAGAGCTCTTTCCCCGTATTTCCAAGATTCCCTTAAGGGAATGGAAGTTAAGATAAATACTACTCCGTTTTCTACCAAAACCTCCTCGCTTTTTGCTATTTTTTCAAGGGCAAAATTTTTTACGTTAAAATGATATACGTTTTTTTCCGTAATTAAATAACTCTCTTCCGGATGAAGATTTCCGCTTGAAGGATTTATTCTAACCATCCATTTTGAACCCATATATTCTTTTATAGCGCTTAATGCCAAAGAGTATTCAAAAAACTGAGAAACGGTATCGATGTTAATCTCTTTAGGAAAATTTTTTATATACAGTTTTTCATAGGGCATAGGCTTGGGATTTGAAATTTTTAGAGGAATTTTTGGAGCTTTATAGTAACTTTTATATGGGTTTGGCTGATTTTCCCAGTCAAGGTATCCTAAAGATTT
>JAMOSR010000143.1 GCA_027062985.1 Nautiliaceae bacterium | reverse complement strand
TAAATCCTTTAGAAACTCATTATGTAGAAAACAGTACTGAATGGAGCTATATTAATCTGTTTATAGAAAAAGACTATATTTACAACATAGTTTCCTCTTTATTAAATAAAGAACACAAATTATCTATAAAATTTTCTAATCAAATAAAAGATTTAACAATAAGTAATTTATTTAATCAGTTAAGTGAATATTTTTATTACCATTCAGATAGTATTACAATTGAAGAAAATATTACCCAAATTGTAGCAATACTTACAAAAAAATATTCTTCCTTAAAAATCACGAAAACTAGTAAAATTAATTGTAATTATCATATAAAAATATTGGTGGACTACATTTATGCTTATTATCTTTTTGATATTAAATTACAAGATTTAGAAAATATAACAGGGATTAGTAAATATCATATTATTAGAATATTTAAGCAATATTTTTCTTTAACTCCATATCAATTTATTGTAAAATTAAGAATAGAACACGCTTTAAAATTAATGAAAAAAGGATATCCTTTATCTATTGTAGCTGTAGAATCTGGTTTTTTTGATCAATCTCATTTTATTAAAGAATTTAAAAAAGTCTATGGAATAAGCCCTTTTGAATTTATAAAAATATCTTTTTAGATTATTTTAATTAAAATTTTTGTTTTAAACCGACATTTCGCACGTCATTTAAAATATCAAGCATTCTGACTCGCTTTTTTTAAAAAATTATACAATAGATTTGAGTAATTTCAAGGTTTCTTCAAACTTAAAGAGCTGATTTGGCGGCTGTTTTAAGAAGTTTTCCATAGCCTGTTTTTTGGTTATGGCTTCGTCAAGTTCGGGGTCTACACCTTTTTGATAAGCTCCTATTCTTATTAATACTTCATTTTCTTTAAGGAGTGCATAAAGACGTTTAAATTTTTGGGCTTTTTGCAGATGTTCCGGGGTTACTACATTGCTCATAACCCGGCTTGCGGATTTAAGGATGTTTATAGGAGGATATATTCCGTAATCGGTAAGTTCTCTGTCTAATAAAATATGTCCGTCAAGAATAGACCTTGCCTGGTCGGCTATCGGGTCTGCAGAAGTATCGTCCCCTTCTACAAGAACGGTAAAAAAAGCGGTTATGGAGCCTTTATTTTTTTCTTTTCCGGCTCTTTCCATAAGTTGGGGTAAAAGCATAATAGCGCTTGGAGGATATCCCTTGCTTGTTGGAGGTTCTCCCATAGCAAGTCCTATTTCTCTTTGGGCCATGGCAAATCTGGTTACGCTGTCCATTAAAAACAGTACGTCTTTACCCTGGTCTTTAAAGTATTCGGCAACCGTCATAGCTGAAAAAGCCCCGTATTTTCTCATAAGGGCACTGTCGTCGCTTGTAGCCACTATTATAACCGTATTAGTTAAATCCCCTCCTAAATTATGTTCTATAAATTCGGGAATTTCCCTTCCCCTTTCTCCAATAAGGGCTATAACCTTGATTGAGGCTTCGCTTCCTTTTACTATCATACTCATAAGGGTGGATTTACCAACACCGCTTCCGGCGAATATTCCGAGTTTTTGACCTTTTCCGCATGTTAAAAGTCCGTCTATGGCTTTTACCCCTGTAGGAAAAACCTCGTTAATTACGCCTCTTTCAAGGGGGGAGATAGGCTTTTTGATAATAGGATATTTTGTTTTGTATATTATTGGTCCTTTTCCGTCTATAGGTCTTAAAAGAGGGTCAACCACTCTTCCAAGAAGACCGTCTCCTACCGGGACTTCCATGCCTCCTTCGTCGAGATATATTTTATCCCCTATTTTTATACCTTCAAGAAAAGAAAACGGGGTTACAATGAATTCTTTTTCTTCTACTCCCGTTACCATTCCTAAAACCTCTTTGTTTTTTGAAGAAATTTTTACTATATCCCCTATACTGGGACTAAGGCCGGTTGCTATAAGGTTAATCGGGTTTATTTTTTTTACAAACCCGAAAGGTTTTGAGAGGGGTTTTTGTTTAATAGTTTCTTTTATGTGTTTTAGGGTCAATCAATTCTCCTAAAAATGAGTCTGAACTGGTGCGTTTATTATATTAAAAAATTCTTCTCTTGTTTTTTCTTCAAGAAAAATACCTCTAAGGGCGCTGCTTGAAGTATAAGAGTGTTTTGTTTTGACTCCTCTCATCTCCATGCACATATGTCTGGCATGTATAACCACTCCAACGCCTTTTGGTTTAACAACTTCCATAATAGCATCTGCTATTTGTTCTGTTAGCTGTTCTTGTATTTGAAGACGTCTGGCAAAAACTTCCACCATTCTTGGGATTTTACTAAGTCCCACTACTTTTTTGTCCGGGATGTACGCTACGTGAACCCTTCCAAAAAATGGAAGAATGTGATGTTCGCACATTGAATAAAATTCTATGTTTCTAACTACTACCATTTCGTTATTGCTTGATTCAAACAAAGCTTCGTTAAGAACGTCTTTTGGATTTTTTGAATAACCGCTGCATATTTCTTCAAAAGCTTTTGCAACTCTTTTAGGAGTTTTTATAAGACCTTCTCTGTTTACATCTTCCCCTATGGCTTCGAGAATCATTTTTGTAGCGGTTTCTATTTTTTTTAAATCAACGCTCATAATCCATCCTTTTGAGTTTTGTAAACTTTTTTGGTATTATACCTTTTAAAAAAGGAATATTAATGGTTGAAGTACAAAAAATAGATTCTGCTAATAGTGTTATTAAAGCTAAAATAGATAATGAGACTTTGGAAAAGAAAAAAGAGAAAATAGCTAAAGAAATAGCTAAAAAAGCGAAAATCCAAGGATTTAGACCAGGAAAAGTTCCTGTAAAAGTAGTTAAAAAAATGTATGCGGATGAAATAGAAAGAGATGCCGTAAGCGAAGCTGTAAGAGAAATTCTTGATGAAGGGATTAAACAGCTTGGCGCTGTGGATGTAATCGGAGAACCTCAAGTAACCAAATTTGATAAAAAAGAAGACGGAATAGATGTTGAAATCAACGTTTATACCAAACCTGAAATAAATATAGACGATTCTTATAAAGAGTGCGTGCCTGATGTTGAGCTTCCGGAAGTTAGTGAAGAGGAAATTCAAAAAGAGCTTGAAAATATAGCAAAAGCGGAATCAACAACAAAAATAAGCAATAAAGAAACTCTTGAAAAAGGTGATATAGCTGTAATTGATTTTAAAGGATATATCAACGGAAAACCGATGGAAAACGGAAGTGCTGAGAGCTATCCTCTTGAAATAGGAAGCGGAAGTTTTATTCCCGGGTTTGAAGAGCAGCTTGAGAGTATGAAAGTAGGGGAAACTAGAAAAATAAAAGTAATGTTTCCTGAAAATTACGGGGCAAAAGAGTTAGCCGGAAAAGAAGCGGAATTTGAGGTGACTTTACAGGAAATTCAGGAAAAAGTACCTGCTGAGATTAACGACGACCTTGCTAAAAAATATTTAAATAATGAAAACGCTACGGTTGAGGATTTGAAAGAGTATGTTAAAAATTCTATTCTTCAAAAGAAAAAAGCAGAAACGTATGCGCCTTTAAAAGAGAAAATTCTTGAATGTCTTGTTGAAAAATACGATATAGATTTACCTGAAAATATAGTGGAACAGGAAGTTGAAGTTATCGTAGGTAATGAAGCCGCAAAACTGACTCCGGCCGAGCTTAAAGAACTTCAGACAAATCCTGAAAAACTTGAAGAATTTAGAAATAAGTTTAAAGACGAAGCAAAAGAGAGAGTAAAACTTACTTTTATTATAGATGCTATAGCTAAAAAAGAGGGTGTTGAGGTTAGTGATGAGGAACTTTCTCAAATTATTTTTTATGAAGCGTTAATGCAGGGACAAAATCCTCAAGATATGATAAAATATTATCAGGAAAACGGACTTATACCTGTACTTAAAATGAATCTTGTAGAAGAAAAACTGTTAAATAAACTTTTGGATGAAAAGGTTAAAAGTTGAGTGTTTTAATACCTACCGTTATAGAAAAAACGGGAAGAGGAGAGAGGGCTTATGATATTTATTCCCGCCTTCTCAAAGACAGAATTATTATGCTTCAGGGGGAAATTAACGACCATACTGCCAGTCTTATAGTGGCTCAGATGCTGTTTTTGGAAGCTGAAAATCCCGAAAAAGATATTTATCTTTATATAAATTCCCCAGGAGGCGTTGTAACCAGCGGATTTGCCATTTACGATACGATGAATTATATAAAACCGGATGTCGTAACTATCTGTATGGGGCAGGCGGCTAGTATGGGGGCGTTTTTATTAAGCAGCGGGGCAAAAGGCAAAAGATTTGCACTCCCTCATGCCAGAATTATGATTCATCAGCCTCTTGGTGGAGCTCAGGGACAGGCAACCGATATAGAAATTCATGCAAAAGAGATTTTAAGAATGAAAAAAGAGCTCAATAAAATTTTGGCTGAAAATACGGGACAAAGCGTTAGAAAAATAGAAAAAGATACTGAAAGAGACTTTTTTATGAGTGCTGAAGAGGCGCTTAAATACGGACTTATTGATAAAATTCTTAAAAAAAGAGAGATATGATGGGTAGTAATAAATATTCAACTTCTTTTACGGCTCCTGATTTAAGTGATGCGACAACTCCTTTAGAGAAGTTTGCTAAGAAAGTACTGGATAAAATAATAGAGGAGGGGACTCCTCCTATTCCTTATTATTACAAAATATATTTTTTAAATATGCTTGACGAAGAGCCGCTTGAGTTTAGAAAACAGGTTTATGAGCTTATGTCGATTGAAGAGAGTAATGAATTAGAAAAAGATTTTGAGCTTGAAAAAAAACTTAAAGTTTCTTTTAAATATTCAAAAGAGCTCCTTCAACACACCGCTTTAATGTATAAAATTTCCGCTTCTGTAAAAGATTTGATAAAAAAACATCTTGAAGAGATTTCTCATATAACCTCTCCTAAAGCAATGGAAAAAATATTAAATCAGCTTTCTGTGAAAATTGACAATATTTATTCTAAGATGGAAAATGAACTAAAAACCGTAAAACAGCTTTACGCAAAAAACGTAGAAATAGTAAAGGATATCGAAAGCAATTCTATGTTTGACCAACGATACGGGGTTTATAACAAAAATTACTTTTTAAAAATTCTTAAAAAAGAGATATCTTTAATAGAAAAGTTTGCTCATACAAGTTCTATTGTAACTATAAAATTAAAAGATGAAATTGCCAAAAAACTTTTAAATGAAAAAAGCAGGATACTTGCAAATAGAAGTATTGCAAAAATTATTTTAAAAACTTCAAGAAGAACGGATGTTGTAGCCCATCTTGGAGACGGAATTTTTGCAATGCTTCTAAGACACACTGATAGAGTAGGAGCCGGTAAAACGGTTGAGAGGCTTGCCGATATGATAAGCAATTCGGCTGTATTTTTAGAAGGTGAAGAATTAGAACTTCAGATTGTAGCGGGTGTTGTTGAAATGAAAGAGAAAAAAACGCCTGATGAGTATGTGGCAAGTGCCCTTGAAGCTATGAAAAAGGCGGAAAAAGAAAATATACTTTATATTGTATATGAAGGTAAATAATGCCCCTTTTAGATATTGTGACATATCCTAATAAAATTTTAAAACAAATTTCAAAACCCGTTGAAAGATTTGATGAGGAACTTCATAAACTTCTTGACGATATGTATGAAACAATGATTGCCAAAAACGGCGTGGGACTTGCGGCTATACAGGTTGGGGTTCCTAGAAGGGCTCTTATTATAGATATAGGGGATGAAGAAGGAAAACAGTCTAAAAATACGTTAATTGAAGTTATAAACCCTGAGTTTTTGGTTTGGGATGGTATTCATAAAGATACGGAAGGGTGTTTAAGTGTCCCTGATTATTTTGACGAAGTGGAAAGATACGCAACCGTTAAAGTAAAATTTTTTGATAGATACGGAAAAGAGCATATTATGGATGCCGAAGGTCTTTTAAGTGTGGCTTTTCAACACGAAACAGACCATCTTGACGGGCATCTTTTTATAGAAAGATTAGATTATATTAAAAGAAAAAAATTTGAAAAAGAGTGGAAAAAACTATTAAAACAACAAAAACAAAAACGAAAAAAATAATTTCTTCCACTCTTAACGGGTTTGAAGGCAGAGTAGTTGAAGTTGAAAGTTCTTTTACTAAAGCTCTTCCGGGATTTTCTATAGTCGGTCTTGGTTCTCAGTCTATTCAGGAAAGTAAAGAAAGAGTGAAATCCGCTCTTTTAAACAACGATTATTCTTTTCCTCCTTTAAAAATTGTTATTTCATTAAGTCCTTCCGACTTAAAAAAAGAGGGCAGCCATTTTGATTTGCCTATAGCGTTAAGTATTCTTTATCATAATACGGACATAAATTTAGACGAATATATGGTCCTTGGAGAGCTTGGACTTGACGGGGCGCTTAAAGATACCGCTTCAATTTTTCCTCTTGTTTTATCTTTAAGACCTGAAAAAGTAATTATTCCCATTGAAAGCGCAAAAAAGGTAGGTAATATTCCCGGAGTTGAAGTATACGCTTTTTCCCATTTAAGCGAGTTTGACGAATTTAAACCCCGAAAAATTGAAAAAAGCGAAATCCATTACGATTTTATTAAAATAGAGGGTAAAAAATATTTTTATGATGCCGAGTTTGAGGATGATTTTTGTGATGTTTTAGGACAAACAGGGGCAAAAGAAGCCGCTTTATATGCCGCAAGCGGATTTCATAATCTTCTTTTTGAAGGAAGTCCCGGAGTTGGAAAATCTATGATAATAAACAGGCTAAAAGAAATAATGCCCCCTATGGGTCTTGATGACATACTTAAAGTAGCCTATCTTAAAGCTATTGAAGGAAAAGAAGTTGATTTTTCTCCTAAGAGGCCTTTTAGGCATCCCATATATTCAAGTACGAAATCGGCTATTTTCGGAGGAGGGAGCAGGGGAGCGAAAATAGGGGAAATTGCTTTTGCCAATAAAGGAATGCTGTTTTTTGACGAGCTTCCATATTTCCAAAAAGACATTTTAGAAAATTTGAGGCTTCCTTTGCAGGATGGGAAAATGGTTATCAGCAGGGTAAACTCCAAAATAGAATATGAAACGGATATTTTGTTTGCTTCTGCTATGAATCCATGTCCTTGCGGTAATCTTTTAAGCCCTTTTAAGGAGTGCAGGTGTACCGATTTGGAAATCAGAAGATACAAAAACAGAATTAGCGAACCTTTGTATGACAGAATAGAAATTTATCATCAGATGATTGAAGATGAAGATGAATCAAGTATTTCTAGTAAAGAGATGTTTGAAAAGGTTTTGACGGCTTTTGAAATGCAAAAGGGAGAATTTAATGCCAATTTGAAAGAAAATTTTAAATTTTCTTTGGAAAACGAAGCATATGATATAATTAAAAAAGCCGTTAAGAATCTTGATTTGAGTAAAAGAAGCGAATTTAATATCTGTAAACTTTCAAAAACGGTGGCAAATACCAAAAAAAGAAATAAAATAAAAAAAGAAGACGTTTTAAAAGCTTTGAAATTCAGGAGGAGAAAGTGAAGCCTGTATTTAAAGAAGTATATTCCTTTGATAAAAAATGTTATGAAAAATACAGACTAACGGAAGATATTTTAATGGAACATGCCGCTTATGAAATGGCTTTGGAAATTTATCAAAACGTTCCTAAGGGAAGCGTGGTTAATATAGTTTCCGGTCCCGGAAACAACGGAGCTGATGGAATAACTCTTGGCAGGATTTTACATGGAGATTATATAGTAAATCTTTATTTGCCGCTTGGGGTTAAATCGGATATGGCGAAGCTGCAGCTTGAGAGATTTAAAGCTGTTGGAGGAGAAATTAAAGAGGAATATCATAAATGTGAATGTTTGGTTGACGCTGTTTTCGGCAGCGGATTAAAAAGAGATTTGCCAAAAGAGATAGTATGTCTTATTAAAAAGATGAATAACGTAAACGCTTTTAAACTGGCTTGTGATATTCCTACCGGAATAGACGATAACGGTAATTTAAGACCGGTAGCTTTTAAAGCGGACGTTACCGTTACGATGGGAGCTGAAAAGCTTTCCCTTTACGCAGACGCGGCAAAAGATTACATAGGAAGAATCAAACTTGCAAATCTTGGAGTCAGTTTTTCAAAATACAGAGGTAAAACCGATTATTACGTATGGGAAAAACGCGATTTAACCCTTCCATATAGAAAAAAACAAAATACACATAAACGTTCTTACGGTCATTTGGGAGTTTTGGTAGGAGAAAAGCCGGGAGCCGGAATTATGGCTGCAATGTCCGCTTTTAATTTTGGAGCGGGGCTTGTCAGCATTGTAAGTCATGATGATAAGATAAATATACCTTATGAAATTATGCATTCCCATCATATAGAAGGATTTAGCGCGTTGGCGTTTGGCATGGGACTTAATAATCATTTTGACGATGAGATGGAAAATATATTAAAGCTTGATATTCCGATGGTTATTGATGCCGATATGTTTTATAAAGATGTAATAAAAGAATTTTTAAAAAAAGATAAGATTGTGCTGACTCCGCATCCTAAAGAGTTTGCCTCTCTTCTTAAAATTAGCGGTTTTGGAGAATACAGTGTATCGGATATTCAACAAAACAGATTTGAACTTGCCCAAAAATTCAGCGAAAAATATCCCAAAACAGTTTTACTGTTAAAGGGTGCAAATAAAATAATCGCTTTTAACGGAAAATTAAACATTGACCCAAACGGAATCGCCGCACTTGCAAAAGGAGGAAGCGGGGATGTATTAGCAGGTATGATAGGTGCTTTGTTGGCTCAGGGATGGCATCCTTTAAAAGCTACAATTCATGCATCCTTGGCTCATTCCATAGCCGGAAACTACGAACCTGACTATGCCCTTACACCTATGAAACTTATAAAGAGACTTGATGAAATTGAAAGATATATTTAGAATTTTAACGGAAGAACATAATTTTTTAAATCTTTTTTGGGTCAATTTTCATAAAGTGGATGACGGGGTTTACAGAAGCGCTCAGATACTGCCTTGGAGATTAAAAAAAATTATAAAAAAATACGGCATTAAAACGATTATCAATTTAAGGGGAGACAATAAAAATTATCTTTACAGGCTTGAAAAGAAGATATGCAAAGAAATGGGTGTTGAATATCATACTGTTTCCATTAAATCCCGAAAACCCGAAAGCGTTTCTAAAGAGGAATATATTAAACTTGAAAAAATTTTAAAAACTTCTAAAAAACCTCTTCTTTTTCATTGTAAAGCCGGGGCGGACAGGACCGGTTTTGTAGCTGTTCTTTGGCATCTGCTGCAGGGGCGTGATAAAAACTGGGCTATAAAAAAGGAACTGAGACTTAAATATATGTATCTTCCATGGAGTAAAGCCGGTAAAATAAAAAAAATTTTTGAATTTTATGACGGGAAAAGCGACTTCGTTGAATGGTTTGATAAAAACAGAGATAAATTTAAAGAATTTAAATCGAACAGTTTAGCCGATTTTATAAGTGATAAGGTTTTAAGAAAGGAATAGATTTATTCCCCAGACAACTGCCGCTTGAACGATACTGAAAAAAACTGCCGCACTTGCGGTATCTTTTGCTTTTTTTGCAAATTCGTGCCACTCATCAGTTACCAAATCTACGGTATATTCCACGGCGGTATTTAAAGCTTCAGCTATTAAAACAGTAAATAAACTCATAATCATAACCGATTTTTGAACAATTGTTAAATTTAAAAAACAAAGCCAAAATAAAAGCGGTATTATAAAAAAAATTTCAAGCAAAAAAGCTTTTTCTGTAAGAAGTGTTAAAACTCCTTGCAGGGCGTATGAGGCGTTTTTAAAAAGATTATACTTTTTTTTCAATAGTTTACCTTATAAAGTTTTTTAAATTCTTCACAGTTTTTTAAAAGTTCTTCTTTTTTTCCTTTACAGATAATTTGACCTTGTTTAAATACCAAAATTTCGTCAGCGTTTTCTATTGTAGATAATCTGTGAGCCACTATAAATACCAGTTTATTGTTTAAATTTTCAATTGTTTCCATAATTACGGCTTCGCTTTTATTATCAAGGGCGCTTGTGGCTTCATCAAGGATTAGAATGTCTGGATTTTTATATAAAGCCCTTGCTATGGCAATTCTTTGTTTTTGTCCTCCGCTTAAGTTGCTTCCTCCTTCATTTAACACTGTATAAATGCCGTTTTCAAGAGTTTCTACGAAATTTAAAAGATTTGCTTTTTTTAAAGCTTCTTTTACTTCTTTTTCATCTATTTTTTTTCCGTAAGCTATATTGGCGGCAATTGTATCGTTAAAAATATGGATATTTTGCGGAATATAGGCTATTTTTTCTCTTAGTAGGTGTATATTGTAGTTTTTGATATCTTCATTATTGATTAATATTTTTCCTTCATCAGGGTCATAAAACCGTTCTATAAGGCTTACAAAACTGCTTTTTCCTCCTCCGCTGTCTCCTACTAAACCTATTATTTTAGGTTTTTCGGTTTTGTAAGATATGTTTTTAAGGGCATAATTGTCTCCGTATTTTAGACTTACATTTTTAAATTCTATGTTTTTTATTTCTTTAATTTCTTTTTGTCCGCTTTTTATTTTAGGGAGTCTACCTAAAATCTCTTTTAATCTTTCATGAGCGGCAATGGCGTCTTGAAGTTTTGAATATGTCATAGATAATCGCCTAATAGGGTCGGTCAGCATAAAAAGAGCCGTCATAAATGAAAAAAAGGCTCCTACGCTCATTTTTCCTTCAATAACTTCTTTTCCCCCGATTATAATTACAACTGCGGCTATAGTAGCGCTTAAAAGTTCTAAAACAGGAATTAAATATGCCCTTGTCCTTATTGTTTTAAGATTTATTTTTAAGTAATTGAGGTTATGTTTCTTAAATGAATCCGTTTCGTATTTTTGTGCGTTGTAAGCTTTAATTGTTTCTATATTTTTAAAAATTTCGCTTAAATGCTGGTTTAATTCCGCTGTTTTACTTTGAGCCTGTTTTGAAAGTATTTTAAGTTTTTTTGAAATTACGCTTATGGGATAAATCATAAGAGGTAAAATTATAAGGGCGAAAAAAGCAAGTTTCGGATTTTGGTAAATAACAACACCTAGTAGAAAAATTGCCATAAGAATGTCTCTTAACATATTTGCTATGGAGTTTGAAACGGCGTTTTGAATTCTGTTTATATCGTTTATTACTCTGCTGACCAGTTCACCGGAATGTGTTTTTTTAAAAAAATCTAAATCAAGATTTGTAATGTGGGAGAGAAATTTATCTCTTATTTGTCTTACAATATCCTCTCCTATATAACTGACGTAATATTGTTGCAATACCGTACCCACTCCTTTTAAAAAATATACAAGTATTATTCCTAAAGGGAGAATATAAAGCATCTGTTCGTTTTTTTCTATAAAGATTTTATCAAGGACGGGTTTTATTAAGTAAGCAGTGGCTGCAGTTGATACGGAGACCAGTATCATTCCTACAATTGCTATAACTATTTCTTTTTTATAATTTTTATAATAAGGAAAATATTCTTTAAAAAACTGCCACACTTAAATGCCTTTTAATGATATAATTTTGGAAAGTTATTCTATCTAAAAAAAGGGATGTATGGAAGCTTTATTGAAACTTAGTTCGATGGGGGATATTATTCATTCTCTTATTGTTCTTCCTAAATTAAATAGGAAAATCGATTTTATCGTAGATGGTGCTTTTAAAGAAATTTTGGATTATCATCCTCTTATTGAAAATGTAGTTTCTTTAGATTTAAGAAAAGTGAAAAAAGAAAAGTTAAAAATATTAAGTGAAATTAAAAAGCTTAAAAACATAAAGTATGAAACTATATATGATTTGCAGGGTTTGTTAAAAAGTGCAATTGTGGGTAAAATAACCGGTAAATATTTAATAGGATATGAAAATCCAAGAGAAAAAATAGCAGCTTTGTTTTATAATAAAAAGGTTAAATCTAAAAAAAAGTATGCCGTGGAGAGGTACCTTGAACTTTTTGAAATTGAAGATGAAGAGTATTTAAAAAATCATCCCAAATTACTGTTTTATAAAGATAGAGAGTTTGAGTTTTTAAGTCGTAATAAAAAAAATGTTGTATTTATTATAGGCGCTACATGGGATTGTAAAAAAGTCCCTGATAGGATATGGATTGAGATAGGGCAAAATTTAAAAGAAAATATAATCATTCCTTATGCAAATGAAAAGGAAAAAAAAAGCGCTTTTAAGATAGCGGATAATATTGGGGCATATCCTGTAAAGCTGAATTTAAACGATTTGAAGGCTTTAATAGATAAAAGCGATTTGCTTATAGGAAACGATACGGGGCCTAGTTTTATAGCATGGGCTAATAATGTAAAAAATATAATTCTTTACGGATGCACGTATAATAATAAAATTTTGGAAAATAAATTTTCCAAAAGCGTGGAAATTCAAAAGGGAGAAATAAATAAAAGGTTGGATATAATGGATAAAATGGATGTGAAAAACATTATTAGGAAAGTAGATGAGTTTAAGTAAAATAATAGGAAATGTTTTATATTTGCTGGATAAAAGAAGAAAAAAAATAATTTTTACCAATCTTGATTTAGTATTTCCGGATATGCCAAAAAATAAAAAGATTGAAATTGCTAAAAAAGTATATGAAAATTTTGCATTTAATTTATTAGAACTTATTAAAAACAGAAATCTTTCTGCGGATGATTTGAAGAAAAAGATAGAATTTGTAGGAATGGAAAAAGTTGAAAAATATTTAAACAAACCCGCAATTTTTATTACCGCACATTACGGTAACTGGGAAATTATCCCTTGGGTGTTGGGAGGTATATTGAATATACCAATGACAATAGTAGTTAGGGATTTGGATAATAAACTGGTTAATTATTTTGTAAAAACTAGCAGGGAAAAATATAATATTAAAACGGTAAATAAAAAAGGGGCGTTAAAAAAGTTGATATCCGATATTAAAAAAGGAAGAAGTATAGGAATATTAGTTGACCAAAATACTGCAAGAAAAGAGGGTGAAGATGTAATTATGTTTGGACTTAAAGCCCTTCACACCCCAAGTGCCGCCCTGCTTTCAAAAAGGTTTAAAATTCCTATCATCCCCGTTTTTGTGCAAAGGGATAAAGACAAATATAAATTTATATTTAAAGAGCCTATTATCGAAGAGGATATAAAAAAATCCGTCCAAAAACAAAGCGACGTTATTGAGGAGATGATCAGGCAAAAACCTGAGGAGTGGTTTTGGTTTCACAGAAGGTTTAAGCACTATTATGAGGACAGGTATGAATAAATTAAGCGTTGTTATTATTACCAAAAATTCTCAAAAACACATAATGGGCGCCGTTAAGTCGGCCGATTTTGCAGATGAGGTGTTAGTGGTTGACAGCGGAAGCAGTGATAAAACCTGTGAAATAGCAGGTGAACTTGGTGCAAGGGTTGAATATCAGCAGTGGCTTGGTTTTGGAAGACAAAAACAAAAAGCCGTAGATTTAGCCAAAAACGACTGGGTTTTTGTGCTCGATTCCGATGAGAGGATTTTGCCTGAGCTAAGGGATGAAATATTAAAAGAACTTCAAAATCCAAAGTTTGACGCTTATTATGTTGCCAGAATTAATAATTTTTGGGGCAGGGATATAAAACATCTCGGTCTTTATCCGGATTATACAATTAGGCTTTTTAACAGAAAAAAAGCAAGATTTAACGACAGGGATGTGCATGAAAGCGTAATATGCGAATGTGAAAAGGGATATTTGAAACATCCTTTAAAGCACCTTGCTTATGAAAGTATTGAAGAGTTTATTGTCAAACAAAACAGATATTCTTCAATCGGGGCTAAACCGAACAGGATAAAGGCTCTGTTTTCACCTTTTTGGACCTTTTTTAAGCTCTATTTTATTAAACTCGGTTTTCTTGAAGGGTGGGACGGGTTTGTAATAGCAAGGCTTTATTCACAGTATACATTTTGGAAATATATTAAAGGTGGGAAATGAAAATACTCATTATGAAGTTCAGAAATATCGGAGACGTGCTTTTGACTACACCACTTATTAAAAATCTTAAGTTGAATTTCCCGGATGCACAGATTGATGTTTTAATTAATAAAGGAACTGAGTCGGTGCTTAAATATAATCCTGCTATTAATAAAATATATACTTATGACAGAAATAAATATAAAAATTTTTATTTATTAAAAAGATTAATAAAAGAATATAAATTTTTAAATAATTTTAAAGATTATGATATTGTTATTAATACCACCGAAGGTGACAGGGGAGCACTTATTGCAAAATTTAGTAATGCTAAAATAAAAATAGGTTATCCGGTTAAAAAAAATATTTTTTTAAAAAATGTATTTAATAAAATATTGAAAATAAATTGGAATAATCATATTATAGAAAATAATCTTGATGCCGTGCGGGTTTTAAAAAAAAGAATATATGAAAAAAAGGTGGAAATTTTTTGGGATAAGGGTGATGAAGAAAAAGTAGATTCTTTAATCCCTGAAAAATTTGTACATATCCATCCCGTTTCAAGATGGCTTTTTAAATGTGTAAAAGACGAAATAATGGCAAAAATCATAGATTTTATAAAAAACAAAGGGTATGAAGTCGTAATTACCGCAAGCCCCGATGAAAAAGAATTAAAAAAAGTAAATTCGATACTTTCACACTGTAAAACAAAACCTTTGAATTTAAGCGGAAAATTAAGTCTGAATCAGGTTGCCTGTCTTTCAAGCAAAGCCAAAGCTTTTGTTGGTGTTGATACCGCAGTTATGCATATGGCGGCGGCTGTAAATACGCCTGTTATCGCGTTTTTCGGACCGAGCGCGGCTTTTAACTGGGGGCCTTGGGATAATGATTTGACAAAAAGCGGATATGTCAATAAAAACGGTATACAAAAAATGGGAAAACATACCGTAATTCAGCATAACTGGGAGTGTATTCCCTGTGGAAAAGACGGATGCAGGGGGAGTAAAATCAGTGAGTGTTTAATGAAGTTTGATATGAATAACATTTATAATATTTTAGAGGAAAGATTATGAAAGTTTTACATACGGAGTGGTCTGACGGATGGGGGGGACAGGAAATTAGGATAATTTCCGAGATGGAAGGTGTTAGGGAAAAGGGGGTGGATGTAATTCTTGCCTGTAGAGCACACAGCCGCATAAAAGAAGAGGCTTTAAAAAGAGGGTTTAAGGTTTATATTCTCCCTTTTAAAGGAAATAGCGATTTTTCCACCCTTTTTCAATTAAGAAAAATAATAAAAAATGAAAAAGTCGATATCGTCAATACGCATTCCGGAAAAGACACGTGGGTTGGCGGTATTGCGGCAAAGCTGAGCGGTGCTAAGTTTATCCGTACAAGACATTTAAACAGCAAAATAAATTCTTCAAGGCTCAATTTTATAAACGAAATGGCTGATTTTATAATTACCACCGGCGAGGTGGTAAGGGAAAATATGATTAAATACAACAGAATAAAACCCGAAAAAATAGTTTCTATTCCCACTGGTGTCGATGAAAATATGTTTAATCCAAAGAGGTTTGACAGGGATTTATGCAGGAAAAAATTCGGGTTTAATAAAAAAACGGTAATCGGTGCTTTGGGTATTTTAAGACATGTAAAAGGACATATTTATCTTATAAAGGCGGCAAAAGAGCTTTTAAAAAGATATGATAATATTGAATTTGCAATTGCGGGGGACGGACCTTTAATGAACAGGTTAAAAGAGGAAGTTGAAGGTATGGATTTTAAACTGTTAGGGCATACCGACCCCGGGGAATTTTTAGCCGCAATTGATATTTTTGTATTGCCTTCTTTAAACGAAGGGGTCCCTCAGAGCCTTATACAGGCTTTGATGATGAATAAACCTGCTATAGTCAGTGATGTCGGAAGCGTAAAAGATTTATATAACGGAAATAATTTTATTTTAATACCTCCTGCCGATGAAAAAACACTCGCGAATGAAATAGAAAAAATGCTGTTAAACGATATTAAAGTCCAAACAAGGGATTTTATTGTAGAAAATTTTTCAAAGAGTAAAATGATAGAAAAAGTATTGGAAGTTTATAAAAAGGTGTTAAATTGAGTGTAATAGTATTAATGTATCATCATGTTTTACCTAAGTCGGGTTTTATTACAAGTAGTGTGGAAGAGTTTGAAAAACAGATGAGGTTTTTATATGAAAACGGTTATAAAACCTTAACAAGCGAAGAGTTTTTAAAATATAAAAAAGGCGGATTAAACGTCCCTAAAAAAAGCGTTTTTATAACGTTTGATGATGGTTGGAGGGATAATTATGTTTATGCATATCCTATTTTGAAAAAATACGGATTAAAGGCAACCGTTTTTATTGTAACGGAATGGGTGGAAAAAGCCAGCGAAAAACAAGAAGAGTTTAAAGTTTACGCACATAAAGATGCTAAAAAGGTGGTGCCTGTTAATCCCGGCAGGGTTATTCTCAACTGGTCCGAAATAGATGAAATGAAAGATGTTTTTGATTTTCATTCCCATACCCATTCACACAGGGATTTTTATTTTAAAAAAGAATATACATGGGATGAGGAATTTTTTCTTTCAAAAGAGATTATCAAAAAACGTCTCGGATTTGACGATAAACATTTATGCTGGCCAAAAGGCAGATATAATGAAGAGCTGATAAAAAAAGCCAAAAAATATTTTGAGATTTTATATACTACCAAAAGGGGAATCAATAAACCCGATAAATATTTGGAGGAAATAAAAAGAATTGCCGTAAAAAAAGATGAAAAATGGATAAGAAAACAGCTTTTTATATTCAATAATGATTTTTTAGGTAAAATTTATTCAATAATTAAAAGTAAATAAGGAAAGTTTTATGAATATATTGCATACGGAAACATTAAAAGGGTGGGGAGGAGAACAGAATAAAGTAATTAATGAAATGGTGCTTTTAAGGGAACTTGGACACAATGTTTATTTAATATGCAATCCTAATTCTAAAATTGCAAAAAAAGCAAAAGATTTGGGATTTGAAGTAACAGAACTTAGTATGAATAAAAAAAATTTTTTTAAAACCGTTCCTTTCTTTTTAAAATTTATAAAAGAAAAAAATATTGATATTGTTTTTACCCATGGACATACCG
>JAMOSR010000142.1 GCA_027062985.1 Nautiliaceae bacterium | reverse complement strand
AAAGTGGCAGTAACAGGGGTTAGTGAAATAAACGGAGAAAAAGTGTTCGTATTAAATATGCTTCAAGCCAAAAATGATGAATATGTAGATATTCCATTTTTTGCCAAGTTTGACGAAAAGGCGACTTGGCTTGACGAATTAAAACCGGCTTTTGCAGATAAATTTATATTTGAGCGTTAACCATATTAAAAAAGCCGCCTGTTACCGTATCCATGGTTGCTATGTGGTTATCAAGCCATGGCAAGAAATGTTCGTAAAAATATTTTTTAAGCAATTCATAGTTATCTAGCTCTTTTTTGAGCTCTTCAAGCTCATTTATAATTCTTGTATGTTCCATTTTGTGAGGAATCTTAGCAAAAAAATTATATTTATCCATCAATTTTTCTTCAAATGAGAAATGATTTTTAACATCATTTAGAAATTCTTCATAAATTTTTTCTAAAGGTTCTTTTTTTTCTATTTTTTCAATAAGCTTTTCAAGAATTTTAGTTTCATTTTCGTGAATTTCATTCATAGGTTCAAACGCCACTTTTTTAATTTCAATCATTTTTATCCTTATAAGGTAATTTTAAAATATATTATAGTAAAAAGCCTCGAAAGAGGGAAGAAGAGAAGGTTTAAACGAATTTTTAGCTTGCTAATTCTTTTCCAAAATCTTTGTGAATATCTCCAGAAATTACACCTAAATTGAAATTTTGTACTAAGAAATTAACAATATCTTCATTTGCAAACTGAGGAGCGTTTGGTCCAATGTAAATATCTTTCATTCCAAGGCTAAGCAGTGCTAAAAGAATAATAATAGCTTTTTGCTCCATCCACATAAGTGCGATTGATACAGGAAGCTCGTTAATATCTTCGATTCCTAAAGCGTTAGCAACAGCAAGTGCTATATGAACAGCACCGTTAGAGTCATTACATTGACCAAGGTCAATATATCTTGGAATGTCAGTTCCAGGTACAGTTCCAAAATCTACGTCGTTAAATCTGAATTTACCACAGCTTGAAGTAATAATTATATGGTCTTTTGGAACTGCCAGGGCAAGTTCTCTAAAATAATCTCTTTTTCTACCGGGTGCGTCACATCCGGCAATTACCCATACTCTTTTTAATTTTCCTTCTTTAATAGCATCAAGTACTTTTGCTCCATAAGCTTCTAAAACAGTTTTATAATGGTGTCCTGTTGCTATTTTTTCGTCACTTTCAAATCCTGTTACATCAGGAAGTTCTAAAGTATGGTCAATTAGCGGATCAAAATTGTCGTTTTCGATTTTTTTAGCACCTTCAATACCTGTGATTTTGTAAGTATAAAGTCTGTCGATATAGTTTTGTACTTTTTTAGATTTTTCAGGCGGTACGATACAGTTAGTATTAACCACACATGTTCCGTTCCATTTGCTGAAAATATCAGTCTGGTCATACCAGGCTTTACCGATATTACCTTTTAAGTTTTTAAATTTTCTTAAATGAGGATATCCGTGTGCAGGTAGCATTTCTGAGTGAGTATATACGTTGATTTTATCAGATAAACCTCTTTCTTCTATTCTTTTAAGAAGCTTTTCGAGCATATCAAGGTTATGTCCTGAAACTAAAATACCTTTACCTTCAGCTTTATTTTGAGTAACTTCAACAGGTGCTGGTACTCCAAGAGCTTTTGTATGAAGGTCGCTTAAAAGGTCCATTACCTTCACTCCTGCATTTCCTACTTTCATAAGTTGTGCAATATGTTCATCAAAATTAAAGTTTACGTTTGTTAGAGTAAAATATAAAGTCTCAGCATTTACATCATCTATTTCTTTAAGTACTTTTTTAGCTTCTTCATCTCCAAGATCGTTTATTAGTTCATTGGCATGTTCTCTATATGCACTAAGACCTTTAAGACCGTAAATCATCATATCCTGAAGTCTTGATTTTGTTGCGTCTTTACCACAAACACCTTTGCTTTCTCCATGACTTCCGCATCCTCCAGGTGCGCTCATTTCACATTGCCAGCAAAGAAATGGTAAATCGCAAGCCTGAGGTTTTTTATTTTCGTTTTTATTTCCAAATAGTCCGAACATTTTTTTTCTCCTTTTGTTGTTTTGGAGTATTTTAGTTATTATTTTGAAAAGTTTCATTGATTGTGGTCAATAAAAAGATAATTTTTGTAAAAAAAAGGATAAAAATGGTATTAGAAGCTGTTTATAAAAACAGGTGTCCAAGGTGTTTAGGAGATATTACATCTTTTAGGCTAAATAGGGGAGAATTTTGTGATAAGTGTATGGAAGAGATTAAAAGTTTTGAATTGTGCAATGAGCTTAGAAGTTATGAA
Organism: Nautiliaceae bacterium; assembly: GCA_027062985.1. Classification (GTDB taxonomy): domain Bacteria; phylum Campylobacterota; class Campylobacteria; order Campylobacterales; family Nautiliaceae; genus Caminibacter. Next base: position 1,081 of record JAMOSR010000142.1, on the reverse strand, counting down.
AAATTTTGTAAAGCGGATAAAAAATTAAAAGAGTTTAATAAATTTTTTGAATCAAAAACAGGAAATAAGCTTAGTTCCATTCAAAAAATGTGGGCGAAAAGGTTTTTTTTAGATAACTCTTTTGCTCTTTTAGCTCCAACAGGTATTGGCAAAACAACATTTGGATTGTTACTCAGCGCGTTTGTAAAAAATACCTATATCATTTTTCCCACAAAACTTTTGGTACTTCAAGCACTTGAGAAATTTAAAGAGTGGGGAATAGATGTCTTGGCTTATACCGGTAAAAAGCAAGAAAAAGAGCTTATAGAAAAAGGCGAATATGATATTTTAATAACGACTACTCAATTTTTATATAAAAACAGAGATATAATCAATAAAATATTTGAATTTGTTTTTGTAGACGATGTTGATTCGATACTTAAAAGCGGTAAAAAAATAACGGATGTTTTGGGTCTTCTTGGGTTTAGCGAAGAAGATTTGGAATATGCTTTAAAACTTATTGAAAATAAAGAGTATGAAAAACTTGAAAAAATCTCAAAAAAGAAAAAAGGAAATCTGATAGTCTCATCAGCTACCGCAAATCCCCGCTCAAAAAGAATTTTACTGTTTAGATATCTTTTAGGGTTTGAAGTAAGCCGTCCAAATCTTAATTTGAGAAATATAGAAGATTTATATGATGAAAATTATTCTTGGCAAAAATCTATTGAGTGGATAAAAAAACTCGGGTGTGGGGGACTTCTGTTTTTACCGGGAAATGAAACAAAAGAGACCCTTTACCAATATACGGAATTTTTAAATACAAACGGAATAAAAGCTTATACTTATGAAGAATTTGAAGAGCATTTAGAAGAGTTTAAAAAAGGAGAGTGTTTTTTTGTTGGGTTTGCTAGCTATAGAAATCCTCTGGCAAGGGGTATAGATTTACCAGAAGCCGTAAGATATACGCTTTTTGTCGGTGTTCCTAAAATGGAATTTAATTTAAAAGAAGAAAATTACAGAAATTTATATTTTATAACTTTAGCGGTTTTTCCTTATTTAATGAAAAATAAAATTTTAGACACCAAAGAAGCGATAGAAATCC
>JAMOSR010000141.1 GCA_027062985.1 Nautiliaceae bacterium | reverse complement strand
CTCATTTTTTCTTTTTCTTTTTTGATTCTCTCTTTTTCGGCCAGTCTTTTTCTGTAATCGTCTATTTTAAATCCAAGCCAGATTAAAAGAGGCGAAGCGATAAAAATTGATGAATAGGTACCGACAATTATACCTACAAGAAGCGTAAAACTAAACGGTTTGATAATTTCCCCTCCGAATAAAAAGAGCGTAAACACCACAAAAAACGTAGTCAGGGAAGTTAAAACCGTTCTGCTTAAAGTTTTAGAAATAGCTATATTGATTAAAGTAGCCAAATCTTTAATTTTCGTTTCTCTGACCTCTTCTCTTATTCTGTCAAATACTACGATGGTATCGTTAAGAGAATACCCCATAAGAGTCAAAATAGCGGCCAACACATCAAGGTTTACTTCTATATTAAAAGCACTGACGGCTCCTAAAGAGATAATGGTATCATGCATAAGGGCCAAAACGGAAGCTACGGCAAATCTCCACTCAAACCTGAAAGCCACATAAATTAAAATTCCTATTATTGCAAACGCTAACGCTTCAAGACCTTTTTCTTTAAGTTCGTTTCCGACTTTCGCCCCTACAATATCAACTCTTCTTATTTCCACTTTGCCAAGGGGAGATAAAAGTTTTTTTATTTCCGCTCCCAAAGATTTTTGTAAATCCGAACTTACCTTATCGACGTTTAACCTTATAAGAATTTCATTTGGAGCCCCGAAAGTGGTAATATTGGCCCCTTTAAACTCTTTACTAACATATTTTCTGACTTCCGCAATATCCACAGGTTTTTCAAATCTTACCTGAATTTCTATCCCGCCTTTAAAATCTATTCCCCAGTTAAACCCTTTGGTAAAAATGGAAAAAAGACTTAAAACTATTAAAAAAAGGGAGATTGAAACAAATATTTTTCTTTTTCCCATAAAATCGTAAATTTTATTACTGCTAAAAAATTCCATTTTACGCCTTCATTCCAAAATCTTTTGGAGTTATTTTTTTACCGCTTGCAAGCAGATATTCCCAAATACCATGAGTTCCCAAAATTGCCGTAAGCATACTGGCCAAAATACCAATAGCCATAGTAATGGCAAAACCTTTAATAGTTCCCGTTCCATAAGCAAAAAGAGCAATTGCTGCAATAAGGGTTGTGATATTTGCATCCAAAATTGCACTCATAGCGTTTTTATATCCGCCTTCAATAGCCTGACGAATAGACTTGCCTTCTCTTATAAGCTCCCTTATACGTTCGTTAATAATTACATTGGCATCAACGGCCATACCTACAGTAAGCACTATACCCGCCATCCCCGGAAGCGTAAGGGTAGCTCCGAAAATAGCCATAACCGCTAAAATCAAAAACAGGTTTACTATTAATGCTATATCGGCTATAATACCTGCGAGTCTGTAATACCACGCCATAAAAATAACAACTATAACAAACCCTGAAATTAAAGCTATTAATGAATTTCTGATACTGTCAGCCCCAAGACTCGCCCCTACGCTTCTTTGTTCAAGTAAAACAACCGGAGCCGGCAAAGAACCGCTTCTTAACGCAATAGCCAATACATGCGCCTCATCAGGACTTCCAACAGTTATCTGTCCGCTTCCCCCTCCGATTCTTTCCTGAATGGTAGGAGCGGAATAAACTTTATTATCAACTACAATAGCAAGTCTTTTTCCTACGTTTTTGCCCGTAACGTCTCCGAATATCCTTGCCCCTTCACTGTTTAACGTAAAGAAAATAGCCGGCTGGTTGGTTTTTTGGGTAAACCCGACAGTAGCGTTTGTTATCATACTGCCATCAAGCACCGGAGGGGTTTTTAAAAGCCACATTCTTTTTGGATTTTCTTTATCAGGCAGCATAATATCCCCATATTTTTCTGCTTCTTTAGGGTTAGTGACTCTATGTTCTTCATCTACCAGATAAAGTTCCAAATGAGCCGCTTGAGAGATAAGTTTTTTTATGTTTTCTTTCTCTTTTTGGGTTTTGATACCGGGAAGTTCGACAACGATTTTATCTTTACCCTGTCTTGTAACGCTAGGCTCGGCCAAACCGAAAGCGTCAAGCCTGCTTCTTATCGTCTGAACGGCTATATTTATAGCCTCTTCTTTTGTTTTTTGAATTTCTTGAGGAGTTAGAGAAACAGTATATTCTAAGTTTCCGTTTTTTTCTTTTTTCTCTACTTTGATACCTTTAATACTTTTTAACTCTTCATCCATTTTTTTAGCGTCGTCTTTATCTAGAAGCTCAAAAGTTATTTTATTATGCTCAACTTTCAAATTATCTATAAACAGCTCTTTTTTTTCACTAATGTATTTAATTGTAGATGCTATTGTTTTTATTTTATTTTTAATCGCCTCTTCCTGTTTCACACCTAAAACTAAATACATTCCTCCTTGCAAATCAAGACCCAGATTAACCCTCGGCTGTTTTCCTATAAAAGAAGGGATACTAAAAGCCACTCCAAAAAGAGCGGCAAGAATAAAAATTACAAGTCTGTAATTAAGCTTTTTCATTATCCAGCTTTCTGGCAACTGCGGCTTTGTCTATTTTAACCTCAACGCCGTCAGCGATTTTCGCTTTTATAAATTCAGGTTCGTTTTTGACAACTTCGGCGATAATTCCTCCGGTTGTTACGATTTTATCGCCTTTTTTAAGGCTCTCAACCATCTCTTTGTGTTTCTTAGCCTGTCTTTGTTGTGGTAAAATTACAAGAAAATAAAACACCCCAAATAAAATAATAAGAGGTAATAATGAAGCAAGTAAACTCGGTTGACCTGCAGCAGCCTGTCCTTCAGCATATAAAAAATTCATGTAAATCCTTTTTTAAGCGATATTTTAACACAAATTCTTTAATTACTGCAATTCTTTTTTCACTTCCTGTATATTTATCAATATTTGGAGAAAATTATTTTATAAAAACATTAAATTCCCTTATTGCAATACTCGCATTTTACTGGTTTTTTAATAAAAAACATTCTTTTTTTCAAACCGGATTTTTTATAGGAATGTTTTGGTTTTGGTGGATAGCCCTTAGTTTTCGATATTATAATCTCTCTTTCTTAATTCCCTTAATCATTTTGTTGATAGGTTTTGGTTACGGATTTATTTTCTGGTTTATTAATAAAGTATTTTATCTTTTCAATTTTTCTGTTTTCCATTCCCCGTTTTCTACCTATTTATGGGCTTTCTTTTTTATATTTGGATTTGATTATTTAAAACCGTTTACGTTTGACTGGTTAAAACCGGAAGTTTTAATTGCAAATTCGTTTTTTTCGCCTTTAAAAATCACTCTTTTTTTACTTATAACAGCCGTTGTTTTAAAAAACAAATTCTCTTTAATATTAATAACCACCGCCCTTTTTGTCCACCCAAAGCCGATAACTCCACCTCCACTTAAAATAAAACTGATTACAACATACGTACCGCAGAATAAAAAATGGGACCCAAAATACATTCCTCAGGAGATAAAAAACAACTTCCGGTATATAAATAATTCAATAGGAAAATATGACGCGGTGGTCTTACCCGAAAGCGCTTTTCCTATTTTTTTAAATAAACACCCAGACATTATAAACAAACTTAAACTGCTCTCTTACAAAATAACAATAATAACGGGGGGGCTTCATTTAAAAAACGGTAAATTTTACAATTCCACATATGTTTTCGAAAAAGGAAATATGAAAATATTGGACAAACATATTTTAGTGCCTTTTGGAGAATATATACCCCTACCTTTTTTTCAAAAAGAGATAAACAAAATTTTTTTTGAAGGGGCAAGTGATTACGCAACATCAAAACACTTTTCGGTCTTTAAAATAAAAAACACAGACTTTATAAACGCTATATGCTACGAAACCACGGTAACCGACCTTTATAAACTTCCGCCTAAATACATAATAGCCCTTAGCAATCTGGCATGGTTTGAGCCCTCAATTGCAGGGACCCTTCAAAAACTTTTAATAACCATTTACGCTAAAAGATACGGCAAAAAAGTTTTTCATTCAATAAATTACTATCCCAGCTACACCATCAACTAAGGAGGAGATATGAATATATTTATTTCTGCCAATAATACCGGATGCGGAAAAACATACGCAACTTTAAAACTTATAGAAGCTTTTTCTAAAAATGGTTATAAAGTAGGTGTTATGAAACCTGTAGAAACAGAAGTTACAGACTATCCTAAAGACGGTAAAAAACTATTTGAAACCGCAAAACGTTTTAATCCTTTGCTTAATTCCTTAACAATTGACGATATTGTTCCCATTCAATTAACACTGCCGGCAGCCCCAGCCGTAGCGGGAAGAGTGGATTTTGAAAAAATAAAAGACTCTTACAATAAGATAAAACAGCTATGCGATATTCTGCTTATAGAAGGAGCCGGAGGTTTGCTCGTCCCGGTAACCGAAACCTTTTTTATGGTCGATTTTATTAAATTTTTCCAGGCAAAACTCTTTTTGGTAATCGGTTCTAAACTCGGTATGATTAACGACTTTTTACTAAACAAATATTACCTTGAAAAAGAAAATATAAATTACGTATGGGCCGTTAATCTCTTTGACGAAAGTTATTACGAAATTTCTCACCCTTTTATAAAAAAATACAATCCTTTAATTTTACAAAAAGATTTGGATAAAATTGCTAAAAAATTTACAGGAGAATAAATGATAGAATTAAAAACCCACTTAAAATTTAATCCAAAATTCGGAAGACTTATAGAAATTACGGAAAACGGAGCAAAAGTCGTGCTTGAAACAACCGACGATATGGCAGTTGACGATGAAGGACTGGTACATGGAGGGTTTACGTTTGGAGCAGCCGATTTTTGCGCGATGGCAAGCGTAAACGAACCTTACGTAGTACTTGTCAAAGCAAACAACTGTGAATTTATGGCTCCCGTAAAAGTAGGTGACACCGTAGAATTTACAGGAGAAATTTTAATGAAAGAAAAAAGAAAGGTGGAAGTAAAAGTTACGGGGATATTAAATGAAATAAAAGTTTTCGAAGGACTTTTCAGCTGCGTAGTTTTGGAGAAACACGTATTAAAAAAATAGTTTATCTTCTTCTACCGCCGCTTCTTCTGCCTCTAAATCCGCCGCCTCTTGAGTTTCTAGACCTTCTGTCTTTTCCTCCTGAATTTCTGTCTCTTTCTATAAGCCTTTTGGCTTCTTTTATACTTTTTCCGATTCTCTCTTTGCCGTCAGCCTCTTTAGCAAACATCATAGTTGCTAGTTTAGTTGCAATAGTCGTTAAATCGTATTCGTTTTGAAGTTCTTCAATAATTTCAATAGCTTTTTTAGTCGGTTCTACTTCACTTAGTTTTTCAATAATTTTTTGAATTTCCTTATCTTTTACATCTTCAAGAGAAGGAATCTCTTTTAATACTATTTTTGATATTTTTTGAATTCTGCTAAGAGCCCTGAATTCATGAGGAGTTACAAGAGAAACAGCCATTCCTTCTTTTCCGGCTCTCCCTGTTCTTCCGATTCTGTGAACGTAACTCTCAGGGTCAAGAGGAAGATGATAGTTAAATACATGAGTTACGTTATTAACATCAAGCCCTCTTGCCGCAACATCGGTGGCCACTAAAATTTCAAGTCGGTCGTTTTTAAAAGCGCGAATTACTTCTTCTCTTTTTCTCTGGTCCATATCACCGTGAAGCCCTTTTGCCTCAAATCCAGCACCGCTTAAGAAATCGGCAATATCGTCAACGTCTTTTTTTGTTCTGCAAAAAACAATTGATTTGCTCGGATTTTTATAATCAATAAGTCTTATTAAAGCATCTTTTCTTTCATATTCGTCAATTACGTAAAAATATTCTTTAATATTTTCATTTGTTACCTGTTTTTTGGTAATCGTTATAAATTCAGGCTCTTTAAGAATAGTTTTTGCCAGATTTTTAATAGGCTCAGGCATAGTGGCACTGAAAAGCAGTGTTTGTCTGTCACTTGGAACAAACTTAAAAATCTCTTTTATATCGTCCAGAAATCCCATATCAAGCATTTCATCGGCTTCATCCAAAATTACATAATTAGGAGCAATATCTATTCTTCCGGATTTCAATAAATCAAGAAGTCTTCCGGGAGTCGCTACGATAAATTCGGAATTTTCTATATGTTTAATCTGTCTAGAATAGCTGCTTCCTCCATATACGGTTGCCGTATGAATCCCTAAATATTTCCCAAATCTAAAAATCTCTTCGCTTACCTGAATGGCTAGTTCACGGGTAGGTGTAATTACAAGCGCTTTTTCTCCCTTTTTCATTTTAGAAAGAATCGGAAGTCCAAACGCTGCGGTTTTTCCGGTTCCAGTTTGAGCCTGTGCTACTACGTCGCGCCCTTCTAAAATTACGGGAATAGCTTTTTCCTGAATGGGACTTGGTTTTTCAAAACCTATCTCTTCAAGTCTTTTTAAAAGTTCTTTTTTTAAATTAAAATCGTTAAATGTCATTTTTTTCCTTAGTTAATATTTTTATTTGTTTAATTAATGGCAGTAAAGTTTATAATTGAGGTAAGTATTTTTAAAATAAGGAGGATAAGGTATAACAACCGAAAAGTTTTTAATCTCTCCCGGCAATAACCCGTTCGTAATTATATATCTGGTAACTTTTACCACATTCGGTCTTTTTTGTTCTTTGTTTTTACTTCCAAAAAGCTCAAAACCTCCGGATTTAAAAAGCTGTCCTTTTTTAAATCCTCCGCCCCATCCGTTATTTACAAGCTTTATTTCAAGCTTACAGTAATTAATTTTAAACTTACCTATATTTTTAACTCTACCTTTTAAGACTAACGTCTCATTGATAAGCACTCTTCTTTGCTTGACTTCTAGCAGTTTGGCCTTTTTAGTATATTTTTCTAAAACAATAAGTCCTAAAACAGCTCCAAAAGAAGTCACTAAAAAAGAAGCAAATACCATACTCAAAAGTAGCTTTGTACTGTTTTTTGCCGCTTTGACAGAAATAAACGTTAAAAATATAAATAAAATTAAAAAAAAGGCTATATCCAGCAAATGTAAAAAAGTAAAATAAGGAATTCTCATTTCTTCCTACTTTTTTTCTCTTCTATTCCGCTGACGCCTTCACGTCTTTTAAGCTCTTCTAATATCGACTCAGGATGAATATTCTTTAGAGCAAGAGCTATTAACGTATGAAAGGCTAAATCGGCGGCTTCGTAGATAATCTCTTTTTTATCGTTATCTTTAACCGCAAAACAAAACTCCGCCGCTTCTTCGGCCACTTTTTTAAGGATTGAATTTTCACCTTTATTATAAAGCGAAGAAACATATGAAGTTTTAGGATCGGCTTTTTTTCTATCAAGCAGTGTATGATAAAGCTTATCTATGAAATTATACTCAATTTCTTCTTCTTTGTCCATAGTAATTTCGCCTGTTTTAAGATTTGTAAAAAAACACGATTTTCTTCCTGTATGACAGGCTGGACCTTTTTGTTTTACTTTAAGCAAAACTGTATCGTTGTCGCAGTCTACTAAAATTTCTTTAACTTCTTGAACGTTTCCGCTGCTCTCCCCCTTTTTCCACAGCTTATTTCTGCTTCTTGAAAAATAGTGGGCATAGCCGCTCTCTTGAGTCTTTTTAAGAGCCTCTTCATTCATATAAGCAAGCATTAACACTTCATTAGTATCAATATCCTGAACGATTACGGGCACAAGCCCGTTGTTTTTAGAAAAATCAACCATATCTTTACCTTTGGACTTTAGTGCTTATTACTTTTTTTTCATCGTTTACGTTCATCCACAAGTTAGGCACGGCACCTCCGGGAGTTAAGAAAATTTTTGCATTAGGATTGTTTTTTAGAGCTTCGTTAAATTTACCCTGAACTTCAATCTGTTTTAGCTGTAAAAGTTTTTTATCAAGGGAGTTGGATATCTCTTTATTGGCCATAGCTTCGGCTTTTGCCTCTATAAGCCTGGCTTCTGCTTTACCTTTTGCCTCTATTTTTTTAGCTTCGGCAATACCTCTGGCAATAGCGGCTTTTTTTTCAGCTTCCTGTTTTGCTCTTAACACTTCGTATTTTGCCCTTTCAGCCTCTTGTTTTGCTATCTGGACTCTTTCAATCTGTCTTTTAATGTTTTCAGGAAGAATTATATCCCTTAGCTGAAAACTCTCGAAAATAACCGGTCTGTTAGGTATTTTATCAAGCTGCTCTCTTATCTGGCTTTCTATACGGGCGGCTATTTCGTTTCTTCTGACAGGAAGTTCTTCAGCCGGATATTTTCCTATTACATTTCTGACAACATCCCTTACAATCGGATTTACTATTTTATCCTCCCAGTTAAGTCCGTATGTTTTAACCACATAAGCGGCTTCTTTTGGATTTAATCTGTAACTGACAGATAATTCCACTGTAATGGGAAGCCCCCTTGCGTCTAAAACGTTAATAGCCGGATAAATTTTTATAGTACCGTATCTGTCGGGCATAGTACCCATTTCAGGATTTCTTTTGTAACTTATCATATGAACTTTCGTATCAATAACTATTACTTTCTGCACCAGTGGAAAATAAAAATGAAGTCCTGGATTAAGAGGCCTTTCGCTGAATTTTCCGGTAGTTGATAAAATTCCGACCTCACCCTCGTTAATAATAACCCATGGTTTTAGCAAAAACAAAAACAAAACAATAACGCCTATCGCTATTAACGTATTGCCTCCGTTTTTTATAAAGTTAGGGGGTTCGAACTTCGGGGGTTCGAACTTGGGCTTATCTTCTTTTTTGTTATTATTTACCCATCCGTTTAAATCTGCCGGCATAGCTTTCCTTTTTTAGACTAATAATGTCTGGTTATAATTAAATATATGTTAAATAGTGTTTATAGTTTTTATCTCTTCCGTAAACGACATCAAAATAAGCTTCTTGAAGCTCTTTTGTTATAGGTCCTCTTTTTCCATCCCCTATAATTCTGCCGTCGACTTCTCTTACTGGAGTAACCTCCGCAGCGGTCCCCGTAAAGAAAGCTTCATCTGCTATATAAACCTCATCTCTTGTAATTCTTCTTCTCTCAATAGGAATATCCATCTCTTTTGCTATTTCTAAAACAGTGGCCTGGGTAATTGATTCAAGAGAATTATCGTTTGGAGGGGTAATAAGCACACCGTCCCTTACAATAAAGAAACATTCCCCGCTCCCTTCAGCCACAAATCCTTCATCATCAAGCATTAAAGCCTCTTCATACCCACATTCAATCGCTTCATATTTTGCCATTTGAGAGTTTAAATAATTGGCCACCGCTTTTGCTTTTCCAAAAGTGGATTTTACAGGGTTTCTGATTATTGAAGAAATTTTTACCCTGATTCCTTTTTCAAGCCCCTCTTCTCCAAGATAAGCTCCCCATTCCCATGCGGCAATCGCTACATGAACAGGCGCTCCTATATGATAAAGCCCCATTTTACCGTATCCTAAATAAATAAGAGGTCTTATATAAACATTTCCTTTAAAATCGTTTTTTCTAAGCAGTTCGATTTGGGCAACTTCGAGTTCTTCCTGAGAAAAAGGCACGTCTATTTTTACTATTTTAGCGGAATTAAGAAGTCTTTTAGTATGGTCCTGGAGTCTGAAAATAGCCAGTCCTTCTTCCGTCTGATAAGCCCTCGTACCTTCAAAAACTCCGTTTCCATAGTGAAGCGTATGAGTTAAGACATGAATTTTAGCCTCATCCCATGGAACAAAATTCCCGTCCATCCATATATATTTCGCCTTATTCATAATTATTATCCTTTTTTTAAAGAATTTTATCAAAAATTTGTTATCATTACTATAAAAAGCTTTTAAGGAGAAAAAATGAGAATTATTCCTGAAAAATTTTTGGAAATTTTCGGTATTAAAAAAATAGAAAACAATGAACTAATTGCAAAAAAACTGATAGGTTCAACAGAAGAAGACGGAGAAGTTAAAGAAATCATAAACCCTTATACCAAAAAACCTGCTACAAAATTTGTAAAATGTACGCCTCAAGACGCAAAAAAAGCACTTGAAACAGCAAAAGAAGCATTTAAAAATACAAAAAAATCCCCTCTTCATCAAAGAATTAACTGGATAAACGACGTGGCAAACAGACTTGAAGAACAAAAAGAAGAGTTTGCAAAATATATAACTTTAGAAGTGGCAAAACCTATTTCCCAATCAAGAGTTGAAGTCCAAAGATGTATAGAAAATTTAAGAATCTGCGCGGCCGAAGGGTATCATATTTTAGGAGAAACAATTCCCACAGACGCAACCCCAAGCGGAGCAAAAACAACATCATTTTATAAAAGAGTGCCTGCTGGAGTGGTTGTAGCTATTACGCCTTTTAATTTTCCTTTAAATCTTGTAGCCCATAAAATTGCCCCGGCCCTTATTTCCGGAAACAGCGTAGTTTTAAAACCAACCCCCGAAGCTCCTTATACGGCGTATGCGTTTGCAAAGCTTTTTATTGAAAGTGAATATGCGATTAAAGACGCCCTAAGCGTAGTTTACGGAGACGCGGATGTAGGAAGCACGCTTGTAAAAAGCCAAATTCCAAGAGTCATAAGCTTCACCGGAAGCGTACCTGTAGGAAAAATAATCACTCAAAACGCGGGAATTAAAAAAGTAGCACTCGAACTTGGAGGAAACGCCGCAACTTTTGTGGAAAGCACGGCCGATTTGGACTGGGCGGCTAAAAGATGCGCTGTTGGAGCATTCGCAAATTCAGGTCAAGTATGCATTTCCCTTCAAAGAATATATGTAGATGAAAAAGTGTATGAAGAATTCGCAAATAAACTCGGAGAGGAATCTTCTAAACTCAAAATAGGAAATCCTTTTGATGAAGATACCTTTATGGGACCGTTAATCAGCGAAGAAGCCGCAATCAGAGCCGAAAACTGGATAAAATCTGCCGTAAAAGAAGGGGCCAGAATAATATCCGGAGGTAAAAGGGAAGGAAATATATTATATCCTACCATCCTGGCCGACGTAACCGACGATATGAAAATCGTATGCGAAGAAGTATTTGCCCCGATTGTTAGTCTTGTAAAAGTAAAAAGCTACGATGAAGCGGTTGAGAAGATAAACAATTCCCCTTACGGGCTTCAATACTCGATGTTTAGCAATAGAATAGATTTGATGAATAGAGCAATTGACGATTTTGAAGCCGGAGGAGTTATTATAAACGATATTCCAACGTTAAGATTTGATATCCAGCCATACGGAGGGGTTAAGTTATCTGGAATTGGAAGAGAAGGGGCTAAATACGCAATCGAAGAAATGACGGAGATTAAAACTATTATTATCAGATAAAAAATCTACTTTGACAACCCGCTCCCCTTTTTATTTTTGATTCGTTAAAAAAAGAAACATCTAAATCAAGACCTTTAAGGTCTTCTATATTTTCTGTTTTTAAAAATAAAATCCCTTTATCTCTCAATTTTTTAATCAAAACACTCGGTAAACTTTTACCCACAATCATTTTAACACCTAATTTCTCACATTCAAACTCTATATTAAAACTTTTAATTACTTTATTTTCAATCAATAAATCTGCCGGATAACCGGCAAGCTCATTGTTTTTTACTAAAATCGCCGTTTTCATCAAAATCCTTTAAAATATATTCTGCAAACGCAAAACTAGCCGTAAAAGCCGGACTCACCGCGTTAAGAACATGTATTTGGTTTTCTTTTTTTTCTACAAGAAAATCCATAACCAGTTCAAGCGTTTGAGTATCAAGAAGCTGAGCTCTTATTCCAGGAGTCATAGGTTTAAAATCTCCTCTTAAGTTATGAACAAGTTTTTTAGCTTCGTTTATAAGATTCTTTGGAATATAATATCTCATCTCATAAAAAGCCAAATCCCTAAATCCAAAAGCGTTTGTAAAGAATAATTTAGCTTCAAGAGAAATAATCTCTAAAAACTCCCAAAAATTAAATCTTTCAAACCCCGTATAATTTTCCCTCCAAAAAGCCGGAATAGCAGTAGGGCCTATTTTTATGCTACTATCGGCCATAAGAGTAAAATGGACTCCCAAAAACGGATTTTTTATATTAGGCACGGGGTAAATTTGCGTTTTTATCTTATCGGGACCTAGATATTTTCTATAAAGCCCTTTAAAGGGAAGCATTGTATATTTTAATCCCACTCCAAACTTATGGGCAATTTTATCTGCATAAAGCCCGGCGGCGTTTATTAAAAAATCATAGCTCTTATTATATTTTTCAAAAGGAGTATTAAAAGTAAACTCCACACCTTTATTTTCAAGGTTTTCTTTTAATACTTTGCAAACTTCTCTTGGGTTTACCGTCGCAGTATTCGGAGAATAAAGGGCGTATTTATATGTTTTTGCGTTAGGGTCTATCTTCTTTGCATCATCTTCTGTTATAATATAAGCCCCTGCACTATTGGCTTTACTTCGTTTTTCAAGTTCAAAAAGAGTTTGAACCTCATCTTCATTTTTCGCTACTACAAGCTTTCCTGTTTCATTAACGAAAATACCGTTTTTATAACAAAATTCTTTCATACGCCTATTGCCATCAGCCGTCAGTTTAGCTTTTAGAGAATCGGAAGTATAATAAAACCCCGCATGCAAAACCCCGCTGTTTTTACCGCTTGCGTGAAAGGCTTCGTGAGGTTCTTTATCTATTATTACAATCTTATCATTAGGATTTCTTTTTATCCATTCATAAGCAAGCGTCATTCCTATAATCCCGGCTCCTACTATAAGCACCTTTTTCATACATCTCCTTTTAAAACCCTAAATTTATAATCTTCCACAGTCTTTCTATTTCAAAATCATCAAACAAAAGAGTTTTTTTTTCGTTAAAAAGCAGATTTAATTTTTCTTTTTCAAACCCTTCGCTCATAACACATTTTTCATGAGAAGGCAAAAACGCTCTTGCAAGGGCTATTTTATCTTTAATTTTCTCTTCACATAAAAAACAGACGTTCTCTTTATGAAGCCTTCCCTCTTTTTCCAAAAGCTTTACGTAACTTTCTATAAGAAGTCTTTTTGATTCTCTTTTGGCAATTTTTTCGCTTATTTCCTTTAATAATCCATAATAAAATCCGTCAATACGGCTTACATCCCTTAAATGATTTGCCATCAACATAACAAAAGACTTAAAATCCAGCATTTTTTGTAAATCAAACATAAAATCAAACGGTAACTGAGTAACGTTTCTAAGCCTTTTTATAGTGGCTTTAGGACTCTCTTCGACAATAAAATCTATATGATACCCAACATTTATATAAGAATGTCTAGCACCATAAAACCTATACAGCGTTAAAACCTCCCGAGGCGTCAATATCCTGACTATTAAATCCTCATCCCTTACTCTTACCGTATTTAAAACAAATCCTCTCATAAAAGAAATTATATCGAAATTTAACATTAGGGTTGTTTTATGCTAAACTACAAAGATAAAAATATGACAGCTTCGAGCTCCTTTTTGCTTACGCATCACTCAAATTTTGCTAAAAAGTGCTAACGGGTAAACGCACTTTTTTTAGGGCAAAATTTTCGTTAAAATCCGCAACGCTGTCATATTTTTATTTTTTCGTTATTTACATTTTTTCAGTATGAAACAGCCCTGAATTTAACATTAAGTTTTTTTTGCTATAATTTGAAAATTATTAAAATCGGATTAATAACCTCTTAAAGGAAGAATATGTCAAAAATGTTAGAATTTAAAGATAACTGCGGATTTGGTGTAATTGCGGACATTAAAGGACGAGCCACTCATTCAATGGTTGATGAAGCGCTAACCGCTCTTGAGAGAATGATGCACCGAGGAGCTATTGCGGCTGATGGAAAATCGGGCGATGGGAGCGGACTTTTATTTTCAATGCCAAAAGAATTTTTCAAAAAAAAGGCAAACGAACAAGGTATTGATTTGCCTGATATTTTCGGCGTTGGAGTTATTTTTTTAAAAAACGAAAAACATAAAGAAACAGTGGAAGAATTTTGTGAGAAAAACGATTTAAAAGTAATGTTATGGAGAAAAGTACCTATAAACACGGAAGCGTTAGGAGAACTCGCACTTAAAACGCTTCCTAAGATTTATCATGTTTTTATAGTCCCAAATTCTATTATAGCCACTAAAAGATTTGAAGAACTTTTATATCTGACCAGAAAAGAGATAGAAAACGCAATTGAAGATAAAGATTTTTATATTCCAACTTTCAGTTCAAAAAAAATAGCCTATAAAGGGCTGTTGATGCCTAATCATATAAAAGAGTTTTATCCGGATTTAAAAGACCCGGATTTTAAAGTCTATTTTGCCCTGTTTCATCAAAGATTTTCTACAAACACGCTTCCTGAATGGAGACTTGCACAACCTTTCAGATTTATAGCACATAACGGAGAAATTAACTCCATTCAGGCAAACAGAATAAATTCACTTATTAAAAGCGAATCTATAAAATCTCCGGTATTTTCGCAAGAAGAGCTTAAAAGACTTCTTCCTATAGTAAGATTTGACGAAAGCGATTCAAGCTCTCTTGACAGGATGATAGAATTTTTAATTATGAACGGCATGGACTTTTTTAAAGCTATAAGAGCACTTATTCCTATGCCATGGCAAAACGCGCCTTATCTTGACAGCGAATTAAAAGCGTTTTATGAATATTTTTCAACCAGATTCGAAGCATGGGACGGACCTGCGGCCGTAAGCGTCAGTGATGGAAGATATATCGCCGTAGTCCTTGATAGAAACGGACTTAGACCGGCAAAATATGTTATTACCAAAAATGGAAAAATCTTAATAGCCAGCGAATACGGGGTTTTGGATATCGCAGACGGAGATGAAGTGCTTGAGAGAGGAAAACTCCAGTCCGGTCAGATGATAGGAGTCGATACGAAATTCGGAGTTGTGCTAAAAAATAAAGATATAGACAGTTATTTAAAATCAAGCAACCCTTATACAAAATGGTTAAATGAAAATATGATATATCTTCAGGAATATATAGACAATCCTTACGCAATAGATGAAAAAATAGAAATTGAAGATTTAATACATAAACAACGATACGCAGGTATTACAAAAGAGGTAATAAACGAAATAATAAAACCTATGATAACGGATGCGAAAGAGCCTACCGGAAGCATGGGGGATGACACTCCTTTAGCATGTTTTAGCGATTATCCTTACAGAAGTTTTAATGACTTTTTCAGACAAAAATTCGCTCAGGTTACAAACCCTCCTATAGACTCTTTAAGAGAAAAAATAGTTATGAGCTTAAACACCGGATTTGGGGAAATCCATAATATCCTTGACGAAGCACCAGAACATGCAAAAAGAATCAAAACCACAACACCTATTCTGACACAAACAAAACTTGAAGTTTTAAAAAGTTTCGGAGATGAAAATTCACCGAGATTTGAAACCGACTACAAAAACAAAACATACTCAACCGCCTATAAAAACAATCTAAAAGAATCTTTAGAAAAATTAACGGATGAAATTGTCAAAGATGTAAAAGAAGAAGGTGTAAGAATTATATTTTTAGACGATAAAAAAATAGACAAAGAGCACAAATCAATACCTATGGCAATGCTTATAGGAAGACTTCACAAAAAACTTCTGGATAATAAAGTAAGACACTTAACAAGCATAGTCGCTCAAACCTGTGAAGTCACAACCCCTCATGACGCAGCGGTAATGATTGCATATGGGGCAAGCGCTATTTATCCTTACCTTTTATTTAAAACGGTATGCGACTTAAGCAAAGATATGAATATTGAAAAAGACGACGCTTTATTTAACGTTCACAGCGCTCTTAATAAGGGAATTTTAAAAATTATGTCAAAAATGGGAATTTCCACAATAGCCAGTTACAGAAATTCAGCTCTGTTTGACATTATCGGTTTAAGCGAAGATATGGCAAACGAATGTTTTATAGGAAGCAAAACACTTCTTCCTGGGCTTACTTATGAAGATATAGAAGAAAAAATAGAACAAAAACATAAAGAAGCGTTTAAAGAAGATAAAATTCCAGCCGGAGGAGTGTATAAATTCAGAAGGAATGAAGAATACCATGAAATAACGCCTTTAATTGTAAAAGCCTTTAAAAAAATGCTTGAGGGGGACAAAAAAGATTATGAAGAATTTAAAAAACTCGTAGAAAACAGAAGACCTACTTACATAAGAGACTTTTTGGATATAAATTCAAACAAAAAACCTATTGATATTTCGGAAGTAGAGCCTAAAGAAAATATCATCAAAAGATTTATAGGCGCTGCTATGAGTATCGGGGCTTTAAGCAAAGAAGCACATGAAGTACTTGCAGAAGCCCTTAACCGCCTTGGTGCTAGAAGCAACTCCGGAGAGGGAGGAGAAGACCCTGTAAGAAACAAAACAATAAAACAGAGCAAAATCCGTCAGGTTGCAAGCGGTAGATTTGGAGTAACACCTGAATATCTGGTAAATGCCGAAGAAATTCAAATTAAAGTAGCACAGGGGGCAAAACCGGGTGAAGGTGGTCAGCTTCCTGGATTTAAAGTTACTACATATATTGCAAAACTAAGACACACGACACCTGGTAAAACGTTAATTTCCCCTCCTCCACATCATGATATTTATTCGATTGAAGATTTGGCTCAGCTGATTTTTGACTTAAAACAAATCAATCCTGAAGCAAAAATCAGCGTAAAACTCGTATCAACGGCAGGTGTCGGAACAATAGCGGCAGGTGTGGCAAAAGCATATGCCGACCATATAGTTATAAGCGGAAGCGAAGGAGGAACGGGAGCCGCTCCTATAACTTCAATACGCCATGCCGGAAATCCATGGGAGATTGGATTAATCGAAGGGCATAATTCTTTAAAAGCAAACCATTTAAGGGAATTCGTATCCCTTGAAACCGACGGAGCTTTGAAAGTTGGAAGAGATATAATAATAGCCGCACTTCTTGGAGCTGAATATTACGCCTTTGGAACGGCTCTTCTTATGGCCGTAACATGTGTTTTTTGTAGAAGCTGTCAGACAAACAAATGTCCTGTAGGTATCACCACCCAGGATGAAGAGTACAGAAAAAAATTCAAAGGAGCGGTTGAGGGAGTAATTAATTACTTAAACTTCTTAGCCGAAGACGTAAGGGAATATCTGGCAAAAATGGGATATAAATCTCTTGATGAAATTATCGGACATAATTATCTTTTAAAAGTAAAAGAAATTCCTCTTGCGAAAAAATTCGATTTTTCACAACTGTTTGAATATGTAGAAGGAATTAACACCAAACAAAAAGAAAACGAGCCGTTTGACAAGAATGAATTTGAAAAAGAACTTCTAAAAGAAGTTATGGAAACTATTAAAAACCCTAACCATAAATCCGTTGTAAAAGCCAAAATATGTAACTTAAACAGAAGTTTCGGAGCCTTAACAAGCGGTGTTATAGCAAAATATTACGGAGATGCGGGTCTTCCGGAAGACAGTATTGTATATAAACTTAAAGGTGTTGCAGGACAGAGTTTTGGGGTATTTTTAAGTAAAGGTATGACACTTGAACTTAAAGGAGTGGCAAACGATTACGTAGGAAAAGGCATGGCAGGCGGTAAAATAATTATAACTCCTAAAAAAGAAGGAGCAGCAGCAGGTAATACCTGTCTATACGGGGCAACGGGAGGAAAACTTTTTATAGCCGGAGAAGTTGGAGAGAGATTTGCAGTCAGAAACTCAGGCGCCGTAGCGGTAATTGAAGGATGCGGAGACCATCCTTGCGAATATATGACCGGAGGAGAGGTAATAATCCTTGGTAAAACCGGAATTAACTTTGGTGCCGGAATGACGGGGGGAGTCGCTTTTGTATATGATAAAGAACATGAATTCGTAGATAAAATCAACCCTGAACTTATAGAAATCAGAAGAATCGATATAGATGAAAACGAAAAACCAAAACTATATCTCAAAAAAAGATTAATCGAATACTATAACGCAACCGGAAGCAAAAAGGCAAAATGTATTCTTGATAATTTTAGAAGCGAAGTTAGACATTTCTGGCTTGTAACGCCAAAAGACAACCGCCCGCCGCTTGACCCTAACGAAATGGATTAAGGAAGAGAATGAGACTCTCTTCCTTTGAAATTGATGCGATAAAAAAAAGTGCTAAAGAAGTGTTTGGAAAGTGCAGAATTTATCTTTTTGGCAGCAGAGTTGATAATAGCTTAAAAGGTGGAGATATCGACCTTTATATACAACTTTCTCAAAAACCCCCTTTTTTATCCAAAGAAAAATTTTTAAGCATCCTTAAAAGAAAAATAGGCGAACAAAAAATTGACGTAGTGATTTCTTATCCTCAAAAAGAAAAAACTTTAATTGATGAAGAAGCTTTAAAAAAAGGAATTTTACTTTGAATAAAATTTTAAATGAAAGAATAAAAATCATTGATAATCTTATTAATACAATTGAAGAAGACTATCAGGACCTGCAAAAAATAGATTTCATAGATTTTTCAAATAAAAATCATAAAAGATTAATTAACAGCTTTTTATATACTTATACAAAACTGCAAGACAATATAGGCGCTAAACTTTTTAAAGAAGTTTTATATGAATTAAAAGAAATAGAAAACAAACATTTACCAATGATTGATATTTTACATAAACTTGAACAATTAAATATACTTTATGATATTCAAAATTGGGACATTTTAAGAGAAATTCGAAATGAATTAACTCATGAATAT
>JAMOSR010000140.1 GCA_027062985.1 Nautiliaceae bacterium | reverse complement strand
GAGAGCATTATTACGTAAGACATTAATAAAAGATTATTGGCTACTGAGCTAAAAAGATTGTTTCCGTAAGCCTGGACGATATATTCGATACTGCCGCCTTCACTTGGAAATTTGATTGAGAGTTTAGTGTAAGAATATGCGGTAATCAGGGCAATAAGACCCGCAGTTAAGAATGCTAAAGGAGCGGCTCCTTTTGCTAAGTCGATTGTGAGTCCCAAAACAGCGAAAATTCCACCTCCGACCATTCCTCCTACACCTATACTAAACGCTTCCCAAAATCCCAGTTTTTTTTCTTTCATTTTGTTTCCTAAAAATTAGCTCCCATTGAAAACTCAAATTTCTTTAAATCATCTTCGTCTTTTGATTTAAGAGGGTTTGCTAAAATAAAACTAAGAGGTCCCATAGGCGTAATCCACTCAAGCTGTATTCCGTATGATGCCCTTGAGATATCCAAAGAATCTTCTCCTACAGCTCCGTAATCTATAAAACCTGTAAGCCACATTCTTATTTTTTCGTTGATAGGGGTAGAAACTTCCACTCCTGTTATAAATTCGTATTTTCCTCCTATTTCGTTACCGTCTTTATCTTTAGGCGAAATGGAATAGGAACTAAATCCTCTAACGGTAGAAGGCCCTCCTATATAGAATTTTTCATTGATAGGTAAATATCCGTTATCCACGGCAACCCCTCCTATAGCCCTGTATTTTAATACCGCTATTGTTTTATATGTCTTGTCTTTAATAGGATAAAAATATTTACCTTTGGCTATTGCCTTTATGTACTCTTCATCTCCTCCTATTCCCGCATATTCTATTGAAGCACTCGCTTTTATACCTTTGGTAGGGAAAAAATAATCATCGGTATTATTATAATTGAGGCTTGTTACTATATAGCTTTTAGTACTTTGGGGTTTTATATATTCATCCGATACGTCATAATCGGAAAGTTTATCTTTTTCATATCCGTAAGTTATATGGGCGTTAACGTATCTGTTTAACATTCTTCCTATACCGATATATCCACCTTTCTTGTGGGAAGTATATGAAATTCCTTCGAAGTAGTCATCGAAAATGGAAAAATTCATAGAATATTTAGTATCTAATACCCTAGGGTTATATAAAGACATATTAAATGTTTTTGAAACGGAACTTAAATCTGCGTTTAAAGTTATTTTCTGACCGCTTCCAAAAACGTTTCTTTCTGTAATAGCAAAATTTACTCCGAATTTTGTGTAACTTCCGTAGCTTATACCGGCTCTAAGACTTCCGCTTAGACCGTCTTTTGCATGAACTATTAAATTCATTTCGTTTTTAGAAATTTGTTTTTTTTCTATTTTTACATCTTCAAAATACCCAGTTCTTTTTAAAGAATTTATACTGTCTTCGAAATTAGTGTATGAAAATTTATCGCCTGGGGCTAGATATATATTTCTTCTTATCACTCTGTCTAATGTTTTGTCGTTTTCAGTTATTATTACGTTTTTTATATATACTATTTGGCCCGGAATTACTTTGTAAGTAATGAAGGCGTAATCTTTTTCTTTTTTAATATCCGGATAAACTTTTGCATAAGCATAACCTTTGTCCATAAAAGCATGAGATATATTTTTTATATCTTCTCTTAAAGCATATATATTAAAATATTTATCTTTTTTTAGTTCCAATTCTGGTAAAGTTACGTTTATTTCTTTAGGATATTTTACTTCTACTTTTTTAACTGTATATCTTTTCCCTTCTTGTATTTTATAATCTATATCGGCAAAATAACTATCTAAATTTGTTTTAGCTAAAGGTATGGAAACTTTTGCGTCTAAATATCCTAAATTTAAATAATAATCCTGAATCTTTTTTTGGTCTTCGGGCAGTTTATAAAGATTAAGCTCTCCGCTGTTAAAAATAGGCAGAAAGCTCCAAAATGTTTTAGGCTGATTTTCTGTTAGGTCTATTAAATCGTCTTTATCTAAAGAGGCTCCGAAAAAGTTTATTTTTCTTATTGCAACTTTTTTTCCTTTATAAACATTTATTTCCAGTATAATTCGGTTTTTATCTACCGGCTTTGTTTTTATATCTACCACGGTATTAAAATAACCTTTTGCTATATAATAACTCTTAATAAACTCTTTTAATTCTTTAAGTTTTTTAGGGTTTAATATGGAACCTTTTTTGGGAAGATAATTGTTTTCTTTTAATACTTTTTTTAACTCTTCTGAAAGATTGTTTAATTTAATATTTAATATAGTAGGTTTTTCTTCACATATAAACGTTAAAACACCGTTATTGTAATCTGCTTTAATGGTTTTAAAATATCCCGTATTATAAAGCGCTTTTATACTTTTGTCTATTTTTTCAATATCGTATGTAGAGTGAGGAGTTGTCTTTATAATAGCATTAGCACTTAGAGGCGAGATATGTATAAGGCCCTTATATTCTATTTTTTCTATGTCCTGGGCAAAAATAAGCATAGGTATTAAGAACATAAATTTTTTCATGATTCCCCTTGTGTTTTTGTAATGCAAAATTATATCGTAAATGTGATATAATTTTTAAAAAAAGAGGTTAAATGGTTTGTGCGGTTGTGGGATTAGGACTGATGGGCGGTAGTTTTGCCCTTGCGACTAAAAATTATTTTCAAAAAATTATAGGAATAGACCATAATAAAAGTCATCAAAAAGAGGCTTTAGCTTTGGGGTTGGTTGATGAAATTTCTTCTTTAAAAGAAGCCTCTATCGTAGCTGATGTTATTGTTTTGGCGATTCCTATCAGAGGAATTATTAACGCTTTAAAGGAACTTTCGGAGTATAATCTTAAGAAAGAGAGCCTGATTATAGATTTTGGTTCTACAAAAGAAACAATTGTAAATGAGTGTCCTAAAAATATAAGAAAAAATCTTGTAGCTTCCCATCCAATGGCTGGTACTGAATATTCTGGTCCTCAGGCTGCTATTGCAGATTTGTATAAAAACAGGGTTATGGTTGTGTGTAATATAGAAGAGAGCGGAGAAAATCAATTAAAAAAAGCTTTTGATATATTTAAACATCTTGAAATGAATATAAAAATTATGGACGCTACAGAACATGACAGACATGCCGCTTTTATTTCTCATATGCCTCATATAGTGTCTTTTTCAATAGCTAATGCGGTTCTTAAGCAGGAGGATAAAGAACATATAGTTACTCTTGCAGCCGGTGGATTTAGGGATATGAGCAGACTGGCTAAAAGTAATCCTCATATGTGGAGGGATATTTTTAAAGAGAATAAAAAAAATCTTTTAAATTCCATAGAAGCTTTTAAAAGTGAGCTAAAAAAAGCAGAAGAAATGATAAAAAAAGAAGAGTGGGAGAAGCTTTGCAAATGGATGGAAACAGGAAACGAACTTCATAAAATTATGTAAAAAAATATCTTATTGCGGCAAATCCTACAGCTTTGCTTCTTTTTATTTCTTCTATTTCCTTATTGCCTATAATTCCGCCAAGGGCTATTACTTTAGGGTGCAAGTCGCATATGAAGTTTAAAGTTTCTATTCCAAGCCCACGTCTGTTTTTTGAATTAAACACGGGAGAAAAAGTGATAAAATCGGCTTTT
>JAMOSR010000139.1 GCA_027062985.1 Nautiliaceae bacterium | reverse complement strand
TAACCGTAAATATAACTTCCCACAAGATTTCCATCATCATAAACCGCTTTTATTTCATAAGGAATATTCTGTTTCAAAAGAGAAAGGGTTTTTTCATTCGCTCCTACAATAACGGCTTCGTTAACATTTTTTACATGTTTTATAACAAGACGCTTGGAAATACGAAAAAAACCAATAAAAAGAAGGCTCAAAAAATAATCCATTATTATCGCGCTTCTTGGCACAGGAATAAAAAAATCTTTTAAAAGATAAAAAACAATAAAAAAAGAGAGATAAGCAAGGGTGGTTGCCATTATAAGCCGTTTAAGCTCGGGCAGGGAAAAAAACCTCCAGCTGACGAAATAGAGTTTGAAAACAAAATAAAAAAACAGTTTAAGCCCGGTTATTAAAGGAAAAACCTTAAAAAAACTATCTATATATTCTTTAGGAATAACAAAATTAAATCTTAAAAGATAAGCCAGATAAAGAGTAAAAAAGGATATTACAACATCTCCGAGTAAAAAAAACAGAGCCCTTTTAAAGTTGGTTGGCCTAAGAATTCCTGAGAATCTCACAAACCCTCCTTACATCTTCATCATTCATAACCGTCCCGCTTGGCAGACAAAGCCCCCTGCTGAAATATTCTTCACTTTTACCGTTAATATACGCTTTTGCATTTTTAAAAAGAGGCTGAGTATGCATCGGTTTCCAAAGGGGACGGCTTTCTATCTTATTATCTTTTAATTTTTTTATGACTTCAAACGGGTCTAAATCTTTAAAAGTAAGGGTTGTCAGCCACCTTGTGCCAAAGGTATTAGGAAGTTCTGGCATAAAATCAGCTATTTCACTAAGCTCACTTTTATAAATCTCAAAAATTTCCCTTTTTCTTTTAATCCTCTCATCAATAACTTCCATCTGCCCAACCCCAATAGCCGCTAAAATATTACTCATCCTGTAATTAAATCCAACTTCTTTATGCACATATTCAATAAACCCCTCCTCTTTTGCCTGCGTTGAGAGATGGCGGGCTTTTTTTATCAATGTTTCATTATCACTTACCATCACTCCGCCAGATGAAGTTGTCAAAAGCTTATTTCCGTTAAAGCTATAAACCCCAATATCCCCGATTGTTCCGGCAAAACGCACTGAAAAATCATCCGATTTTTCAGCGGAATTATTCATTTTCCATTTTCCATTTTCCATTTTCCATTGATAAGCTCCCAGCGCCTCCGCCGCATCTTCAATTAAGATAGCTTTATATTTATCGGCCAAAAATTTAATATTTTCAATATCAGCCATCTGCCCGTAAATATGAACGGCTATGATTGCTTTTGGTTTTTCTTTTTTTAAGGCATCTTCAAGTAAATTCAAATCCATATGCCAAAATTCATCACTGTCTATAAAAACCGGCTCATTTTTCTCATACAAAATCGGATTAACAGAGCCTATAAAAGTAAAGGTTGGTACTATTACTTTTGAATTGCTAACTCCTAAAACCCTAAGAGCTAAATGCAGTCCGCTTGTAGCATTACATAAAGCCAAAGCGGATTTTGCCTTTACATAATTTTTTACCTTCTCTTCAAATCTGTCAATAAACTCCCCAACAGGGGCAATATAATTACTCTCAAACGCTTCTTTTACGTATTCAAGTTCCTTACCGGACATATGAGGAGGAGAGAGGTAAATCATCTTATCCCTTTACAGTTTTTATAATATATTCAATATCTTTTTTTAAAGACCAGTTTTTAATATATTCTTTATTGATTTTAACCTTATCAGGCCATATCACTTCATTATTATATTTAACAGGATCATCCACTTCAGCCAAAATTTGTTCTTCGTTTTTATATTTAAGAGTTGCCGGTCCCGTAATTCCGGGCTTAACTGATAAAATTATCCTGTCTTCCCCTTTAAGTTTATCTGCGTATCCCGGAACGTCGGGTCTAGGCCCCACAAAAGACATATCGCCTTTTAAAACATTTATCAGCTGAGGCAATTCGTCTATCTTATATTTTCTAAAAAACATTCCGGACTTTGTAATTCTATTATCGTTTGCCGTCGTAACGGTAGAGCCTTTATTGGGATACATTGTTTTTATTTTAATAATCGTAAATAGTTTTCCGTTTTGACCTACCCTTTTTTGCAAAAAAAAGCCGTTGGATTTTGTCTCAAAACTCGCAATTATCCATGCAATCAAAATAACAGGGGCTGTTAAAACTAAACCAATCAATGCTAATGTAAAATCAAATACTCTTTTGATAAATTTATCTTTTTCATTCATTTTTCACTTTTCACTTTTAATTTTTAACTTTATATATTTTCATCCACGGATTTAAAATTACCGGTTCAAAAAGATTTTTATCATAATTTTCAAACACAAACATCTGCACAAATAATGAATTATAATAATAATCATCCATAATTATACCCTCTCCGTAACTTTGTAAAATCACCAAATTAAGCCCGTTATCTCTTAATTTCTGTTTTTTTACCGCAGTTTTACCGTTTTTTGTCATAGCCACAAGTGCTATTTCTTTAATAGGCACACCCCTTTGGATCATAATAAGCCCTCTTTGCAAATCAACGGGAATTTTACCTACCATAATAAAAGCTCCCTGTTTTTTTAACCTGCTTTTATAAAAGAAATGGTTTCTGTATACTTCACCACTGTTTAGGTTTCTGTTGCTAAAAGTTGCGACGGTCGGGAAAATATTAAACATTCTATACGGCAGCATAATATAAACATTCCTCTCAAGCTTAGGCGTTTTATAAGAAATATCACCTATTTTATCCAAATAATCGTTAACATTTACAGGCTTTGAGTTTTTTATAAACAGCCGAGGAGCCACAGTCTTATTTGTTTCTACATATTTTTTGACGGATATCTTAGAAAGATTTGCCGCTAAATAAGGATTTGAAGTGGTTAGAATTTTAGAAACCAAAAAATTATCCTCATTATGCTTTCCTCCGTCAACTAACGTATTTACATTAGCATAATACCAAATCGGATATCCGTAATCCCACCATGTAATTACATAATCTTTAGGATTTGACTTTTTTCTAAATTCATCTAGTACAGCGACTTCACTCCTTTTGAAAGTCGTAGGCACAAGATACGGATAACTTCTTAAAGGATATATCTTTTCGATTGAAGCTAAAAGTTTATTATTTTCGCAACATCCGACAATATGAGTTATGTTCGGCATAATTAAAAACAGACTTCCTAAAACAGGAATAATAACTTTTAACTTTTCATTTTTCACTTTTAACTTTTCACTTAACACTATAAAAAAATAAACTCCGCTTATAGCCGCCACCGGCACAGCATATACGGTAAACCTGAGACCTCCGACAAAAGCAAAAAACCCTACCCCCCAAAGCGGAAGAGCGATAATAAATTCCTTATGCTTTCTAACCAACAAAACATATCCGATAACGGCAACAATAAGCCCTAAAGTACTTCCTATAATCCTGTCAAACACCACAAACCATGGAATTTGTCCGGCTTCCCTTACCGTTTTGTTAACGTTTAAAAATTTAAGTCCCTCATATGACATAGTCGAAGTCGAATATGCAAAAATTTTTGATAAAATCATTCCAAAAATATTTCCTGTTAAGAAAAACA
>JAMOSR010000138.1 GCA_027062985.1 Nautiliaceae bacterium | reverse complement strand
TTATTAGCTTTTCGTGCTCCTTTAACCAAAAATTTTTTGTAAGTTCATACAAATCAAGCTGAATTTCCTGAATCTCTTCTTTTGAGAAATTACCTTTTCGTAAAAGATTTATAATACTGTCTTCTCGTAAATGAAAAAATCTTTTTTTTAAAGCCAATAAATTTTCTTCATTTATCTCAAGCCCGAGTTCCCGTAAAATAGCTTCAAAAAGCTCTCTTATATCTTCAGGACATTTTTTAAAATAACCGTTTATTTTTTCATCTCTTTTTCTAACAATCTCATAAGCCGCTTCTAAAAACATATTCTTCCTTTACCAGTCATTCCAAGAATGCACTTTTTTTACAATAAGCATTCCGTTCATTCTGTTAAGAGCACTAAATCCTATATCGTACAACTCATTATCATCTAAATCTATAAAAGAAATCAGATACCCGCCATTTCTAAGCGCCCTAAAAAGAGTTTTAATATCAAAAGACTTATCCATAACCACAAAATGATAAAATCTTTTTGCGTTTAAATCCTTATCTACAATTTCGATATTTCTGTCATTTCCATTTAAAACCTCTTTTAGATCATTGCTCGTTACAGCAATATTAATATTAGGTTCATTTCCTATAATTTGATTTAAAAGTTCCTTTTGCTCTACTTTCATATCCATTCCTATATAGAACCGTAAGAAAAAAGTTCTTTAAATAAAAAAGCTTCCACTATATCGTTTATAGACATCTCGGGAGACGGAGTCATAAGTGGTTCCGCTCCCATCTCAAGAAAATCAAACACATACTCTTCTTTTGGCGTTATAAAAAAATGAACGTTTCCTACTAAATCGTCTCTGTTATTAACATATTCTATCTTTTCAATCCGACCGTTATTTACAAAAACCTTAGCGAATTTTTCCGCTTCCTTGCTTGGTACGCATATTTCGTTTTTTACAGGAAGTCCCAAAATAAACATCTATCCCCTTTCAATATCGCCCGGATAATCCGCTATACCGTAAGTAAGATTTCCAAC
>JAMOSR010000137.1 GCA_027062985.1 Nautiliaceae bacterium | reverse complement strand
ACGCATTCTTTATTCATACAAACTGAATGCGGATATAAAGAAATTTCAATAGATTTAAGTCCTTTATAAAGGATAATTTTTTTATATAAAAACCCCTCTTTTAAAAATCCCTGGTCCGCCATTTTTATTTTAGGGGTTTTAATAACGGCATACACCGGCCTTGTTTTAACGGCACATCCGCTTATAAAAAATATAATACCGGCTAAAAGCAAATATTTTTTCATTATTTAATCTTTAACGCATTTTTTTTATTTTTCTTTTAGAGAGTCTGTAAATTTTGGAAGGTTTCCCTTCATAAAAGCCCCTCTTATCCTCCACTATAATATCTGCATGTTCCCTAGCCCAGTTTTCATCAAACTTTTTACCATGGAAATTTGCCGAAGTGGAATACATCCATGTGAATTTTTTTAAAAATTCAAGATGCTTTTCATCTTTTACGACCCTGAAACTCTCTCCTTGCGGATATATAAACGTTGTTTTTGAAGCCCTTCGGACTCTTTTTTTATGAAAAGCCGGAACCCTTACAAAAGTTTTAAGGGTTTTAAAAGAATCAACTTCCCTCAATACCGGTTTATTTAAAGGTCTTTTTTTTATTTCGTTCAGTTTTTTCGAATTTTGAGACACAAACCCGACAGTCGTATCTGTCTGAACAAGATAAACTTTATCTGGATTCACTCTGATTCCTTAGCAAAATAGCTATTTCATCCATTTCCCTCGCTTCTTTTAATCTCATCTCTTTCACCTTCTTTTTAAGCTCTTCAGCCTGAAGATATTTCATTTTTTCATAATCCATATGCGCTTTTTTAAGTTCGTTTAATAAATCGTTTTTTCTTGCATTAAGCATATTTATTTGAGAACTTAAATTTTCAATTTCGTTTTTTAAAAGATTTTGTTGCAGTTTTATCTGACTTATATGGGCAAAAGTACCCTTATCGGGTAAAGAAAAAGAAGAGAACTGTTTGTTAAGCTCTTCTATTTTGTTTTGAAGCTCTTTTATAGAGGAATTTATTTTTTGAATATCGTTTTCAATTTTTTCAACCTGCTGTTTTTTTATTTTTACGACACTGTCGAATTTCGTTTTCATCTAATTATCGTCGCGTCTCTTTCCGCACCCGTTGAGATGTATTTGATTTTAGTACCTATTTTATCTTCTATAAATTTTATATATTTTTTAGCGTTTTTGGGAAGTTTTTCCCAATCTCTTACATGAGAGCTTTTATCCCAGCCTTCAAGCTCCACATATACAGGTTTTACCCCTTCAAGATCGCTTGGAAAATAGTCTATTACTTCTTCGTCTTTTTCGTAAGCTATGCATACTTTTACCTTATCAAATCCGTCCAAAACGTCAAGCTTCATAATAGCCACCTCATCGCATCCGTTAAGCGTTACTGCGTATTTTGCAGCAACCACATCAAACCATCCGCATCTTCTTGGCCTTCCGGTAGTCGTTCCGAATTCAGCCCCCTGTTTTCTTATTCTCTCTCCCGCCTCGCTTAAATCTTCCGTAGGAAAAGGTCCGTTTCCAACCCTTGTGGCATATGCTTTTGCTATTCCTATTACTTTATTAAGTTTTTTTGGAGGAATTCCGCTGCCGGTTAATGCCCCGCTGGCAATTGTATTTGAACTTGTCACATAAGGATACGTCCCATGGTCGATATCAAGAAGTGTGGCCTGGGCACCCTCAAGTAGCATATTTTTATCAAAATTCTCCCAAAGATATTTTGTAGTATCCACTATCATCTCTCCAAGTTCTTCCTGCCACTCTTTAAGTTCACTTTCAAGCTTTTCGCGGCTTGGAATTTCAACACCCAGATAATCGAAATATCCTTTATTCATTTCATAATAATGACTTAGTTTTTCAAGAAGCCTTGGAATATCTTTCAGCTCTCCCATTCTAACGCCTACTCTTGCTATCTTATCGGCATACGCGGGACCGATTCCCCTGCCTGTGGTGCCTATCGCGTTTTTGCCTCTTAACTTTTCTCTTGCCTGGTCTATTGCTATATGGTGGTCTAAAATCATATGGGCCTTATCTGAAATTAAAAGCTTCTTTTTAATCTCTTCGCCGAAATTTTTAATCTC
Organism: Nautiliaceae bacterium; assembly: GCA_027062985.1. Lineage (GTDB taxonomy): Bacteria > Campylobacterota > Campylobacteria > Campylobacterales > Nautiliaceae > Caminibacter. Next base: position 1,558 of record JAMOSR010000137.1, on the reverse strand, counting down.
TTTTATAAGCTGAGGGGGATAAACCACAACCCCGTTTCCTATTACGTTTGTTGCGTTTTTATTTAAAACGCCGCTTGGCAGCAGGTGAAGAGCGTATTTTTTCCCGTCCACCACCACTGTATGACCGGCATTATGGCCTCCCTGGCTTCTTATTACGATATCATAGTTTTTCGCCACCAAATCTACTATCTTACCCTTGCCTTCATCACCCCATTGAAGCCCGACAATCAAATCAATCATCCAAATCCTTTAACAAATTATCAGTGTAAATTGAAAATCCGCTGCTTTTTATGCCTTCGACAATGTATTCACCGCCTTTTGCTATTACGTTGTTATTATGTATAAACCGGTAAAAAATACCGTTATAATATCTAAGATTTGCAACGTAAAGCGGCGCTAAAATAATATCATATTTTATCTTTTTACTTATCCCCTGAAGCTCTTTTAAATAAGTGGCTATTTCGTTTGGAAATCTTTTTAAATCTATTTCACGGGGAGAATTTATTTTTAAAAGTTCTTTAAGCCAAGGCTCTTTGAATTTATAAATTCTCATTTTTTTTATATCTTCAATATCAAGACCCGTTAAAGAACATACTGTTTTTGGGATTTGTATATGGGAAAGTATAAGAGGATAATTTTTATTCAGTCTTTTTAAAATATTGATATTGGTATTTAAAACATCGGCAAGAGCACCTTCCAGCCACTCGGCGCCTATCTGGTTTATTTCGGTTGAAGGGGCACGGAAAACCGGCTGAATATAAAACCATTTTTTTGCCTCGCTTTTTAATCTTTTTAGAACGATTCTTATAATATCAATCGAACTGTCGCCTCTTAGCGCCAGCGTTCTGTTTTCAGAGTCCGTAAACCTTATCAGCTCTTTTTCATCCAGTGCCTCTAGCTGATGATACGAAAAATAAGGGCTTACTATCTCCTCGTATTCCTCGTTTTCAAAAACCTCGCTTGCAAGCTTTTCTATTTCCCTTTTTATTTTGGCTTTTTTGCCAAAATAAAGCTTAGCGCCTTCTGGAATATCATGAGCGAATATCATAATCTACCTTAATTTTTCATTACTGTAAACTTTTACAGCAGTCCCGTCGTATTTTCTGATGCCAAGTTCATCCAAGGCACACTCTACGCTGTTTAAAATATGCTCCATTTTATAATCTTCAATAATTCCCATATTGTTTATTCTAAACAGTTTTCCTTTCATAAAATCCTGACCTCCGGCAACGTTTACTTCATATTTTGTTTTTAAAATTTTCCTAAGCTCTTCGGCTTTTTCAAAATAAACAGCCGCCATAGAAAGAGCGGGAACCTGAGGGAAAATACTAAGCCCTACCGCTTCAACAGCCGCTATTACGGCTTTATGTCTGAGTGCCGTATTTTCATAATGTTTTTCAAGTCCGATTTCTTCAAGCTTTTTCATAACTTCGTTTAACGCTATTATATGGTTTGTAGCCGGTGTAAAAGCGGTTGTACCTTCACGCTGTTTTTTTATTTCGTTTGCCAGATTAAAATAAAACCCTTTTCCACTGCCTATTCTCTCAACAGCCGCTTC
>JAMOSR010000136.1 GCA_027062985.1 Nautiliaceae bacterium | reverse complement strand
TTTATGTAAAAAAATGAGATTATTATGATAATAACCGTAATATTTATAAAGTTTATAATTTTATTGATTAAGTAAATAGATTCATCTTTTACGTATTTTCTTACTCCTATTTTTATAAACGTAAATATTAAAATACTTATGCCTATGGAAAAAGCCAGATATATCAGTTTGTTTATCTCTTTTTGTATTGACTGATTTACTTTTTGTATATAAATTTCCGCCTGGGTTTTAAGAGTTTTTAATTTTGTTTTATATACGCTGTTTATTGTTTGGAAATCATTTATCAGTTTTTCAAGTTGAGGGTCGCTCATTTTCAGTTCTGAATAAAGTTTTTTTAATTTTAAGAGGGTTTGATATGTCTGAATAAAATTTTGATAGTTTTCTTCATTCTGTTTTAAAATTGTTTTTATTTCTTTTTCATAGTTAAGTGCTGTAAATATTGCAAAAGGATTGTCTATTTCCGGAGGTTTTGGAAGTTCTTTTAATTTTATTAATGTATCAAAAATATTTTGATTGTTTTTTAAAAGGTTTAATTCCGTTTGGATACTTAAAAGTTTTTCTTTATATTTTTTAGGATTAATTCTGGCTAATCTTTTATATTTTTTTAATTTTTCTTCGAGTTTTTTGTAATTTAAATAAGATTGGTAGCTTATGTAAAATTCATTTTTTTTTAAATTTTCTTTTAAAGTGTTTATTTCATTTTTTAATTTAGAATCGTTTATATCGTTTGCGTATAAAAAGAGGGTAATAAGCAAAAGGATAACCGCTCTCATCGGCTAAACTTTTTTAAAACTTTCATAACTTTATCTTTTTCAATATCTTTTACTATTTTATATTGACCGATTTTTTCCGGGATAATAAATTTTATTTTATTATCGGCTGTTTTTTTGTCTAAGAAAAAATGTTCGTAAAAATTTTCAGGGTCTTTTATTTTAAAATCGGTAGGCAAATTGTGTTTTTCAAGAACTTCTTTTATTTCATTTGCTTCTTCTTTGCTTAAAAATCCAAGCTCTTTAGAGAGTTCGTTTGCCATAACCATTCCTATTGCCACGGCTTCTCCGTGAAGGTAGGTTTTATAATCTGTAAGGTTTTCTATTACATGACCAAACGTATGTCCGTAATTTAAAACACTTCTAATTCCTTTTTCTTTTTCGTCCTGATTTACGACCATAGCTTTTAGTTCAACGCTTCTTTTAATCATTTCTTCAAGACTTAATGAGCCTTTTTTTATTTTATCAAAAAATTCCTTATCGAACATTATCGCCATTTTAATAATTTCAGCCATTCCTGCGGCAAATTCTCTTTTTGGTAGGGTTGATAGAAAATGCGTATCGATATATACGGCTTCTGGTTGATAAAAACTGCCTATAAGGTTTTTACCATACTTATTGTTTATTCCCGTTTTACCGCCTACTGAACTGTCTACCATGGCAAGAAGGGTTGTTGGGATTTGTATAAATTCAATGCCTCTTAAGAAAATACTTGCGGCAAATCCGGTCATATCTCCGATAACTCCTCCTCCAAAAGCTATAAGAGCTGAATTTCTGTCGAATTTTGCATCGAAAAGTCTATTAAGAGCGTATTCTATACTTTGCCAGTTTTTATACTCTTCACCGTCAGGCAGGGTAATTATATGAAGTTCTTTTGCTTTTAATCTGTTTGTTAGATAATTAATATGAAGACCGCTGACTTTCGGATTGGTAATAATTGCCACTTTTTTATCAAGTTTAATTTCCGGAAGTTTATTGATAATAATATCATATGTTTTATTTGGGGTATTAACTGTTACTTTCATAATCGTCCTTTATTGGAATTAAGAATTGATTAAATTTATCCAGCATTACGTAAGAATATTCTATTTTAGGAAAAAGAATTTGTTTAATTATATTTACCGGAGGTTTACTAAACGCTTCTATTAAACAGGTATTGTTTTCTTTTCTAAGAAGCGCTATGGGATTTTCTTTTGAATTGATAAATTCAAGTTTTGTAAAATTAAAGCTTTTTGCGAGGGTTCTTAAATATTTGATTATTTCATCATGAGACTCTTCAGGGTCGGCGTTAAAAAATTTTACTTTAAGTCCAAGCTGATATGATAAATCGAATATAACCGAGGCTATTCTTATTACGTATTTATCATTTAATATAACGCTTAAACTTTCACATTTTTTAACCGATTCCTCTCCAGCTTTAAAAATAGGTTTTTTTAAGTTAAAAAAAGTATGTTTGAATTTATAAAAAAAATGGGAATTAGTAATAATTAATCCAATATTGAGTTTTTCGCTGTCCGTTAAAAGAGCTTTTTTATAAGAGTCGGTAAAATAGTCTGTTTCAATATCGATATTTGAAAATTTGAAAAGTTTATAAATTTTAGATGTCGTAGAAGGATTTATTACTTTTATTATAAGTTTTTTATTTTTTAATTTTCTATGTAAAAAAATAGCAGATTTTAGAAGTTTTGAAATTTCTTCTTTTTCCATGTTTTTCATATCTAAAAGCAGATAAATATTTTGGCCGTAAGGTTGGGGAAATGCTCCTACGTTGCTTTTAATCTGATTGAATATCTCTTTAAGCCTGGTAGGGTCTCCTATTAATAAAAGCTTGTCGTTTGGTAAAATAAGAGTGTTTTTACTTACAAGTTTTAATTCGTTATTTCTGTAAATGGCTCCGACTTTTATATTATATCTGTCAAAAATCGAGACTGATTTATAAGCAAACGGAGAGTGGGGGGGAATTTCAACTTCAAGTATTTCTCCTATACCTAGTCCTATATCTCTTGCATATAAAGGGACTCCCGGTAAAAAATCTATAATTTTATTTGTAATGATTTCCGGGGTGTCTATTATTTCTATGTTGTTTTGCTGAGGTATTTCAAACTTAAGCCAAAACTTTACGAAAAGTATTGGAGTTTGAGTGCTTTTTATTTTTTTAAGCACAAATTCGGCTTCTTTTTTATTTTTTATAAAGATAATTATCTTAGCAAAATCGTCTTTTAAAAATTTTTTGTAAATATCGTATGCGTAAAAGTTAATTTTATAGAAGAATAGATTTTCTTTTTCTTTTATAGAGTCTTTAATTTCATCTTTTTCGTAAAGAATATGAAACTCAGCCAGATTTAAGTAATTTTCACTTATTTTTTCTATTAACAGTTTTGATTCTCGGGCCCCGGCAAAAATCAATATTTTATTCAAACAGTCCCTTTTTTACAGAATTATATCATATGTTTTATTTTAGTATAATTTCAAAAAAGGCAGTGTATGGAATTTAGGATAGACGCAATTGATGGTAATGCAAGAGCCTGCACAATTAAAACAGCCCATAGCGAAATAAAAACGCCGATATTTATGCCGGTTGGTACTGCTGCGGCGGTTAAAAGCCTTGATGCTATTGATATGACGGAAATTTTAGACGCTCCAATAATTTTGGGGAATACATATCATTTATATCTTAGGCCCGGTGATGAAACAATAGCAAAACTCGGGGGACTTCATGGATTTAGCGGATATAAAAGAAGTTTTTTAACGGACAGCGGAGGATTTCAGGCTTTTAGTCTTGGTGATAATGTTAAATTTACTGATGAGGGTATATGGTTTAAAAGCCATATTGACGGGTCTAAACATTTTTTTTCGCCTGAAAAAGTTATAGATATCGAATATAA
>JAMOSR010000135.1 GCA_027062985.1 Nautiliaceae bacterium | reverse complement strand
AAAATATTCAAGCAAATATGCTTTTGCTTTTTGTGAAGGGGATATAATTGAACTTAATCCATGGTGGAAAAAAGAGTATGAGGAAAAAGGTATTATATGAATGGAGAATTGATAATTGATAATTGATAATGAAAACAATTTTGATAAAGGGAATGGGGTTAAAAAAAATAAATATATCTGGTTTGATTTGATTACACCAAAATCGGTGCTTTTTTTTAAGCCGATTATTGAAAAATTAAAAAAAAGAGGAAAAAATATTTTAATTACCGCAAGGGAAGGGCAGGATTATAAAGAGGTTGTTGATTTACTCAGGCTTTATAATTTAGAATTTATCAATAGAGGAACATTTGGAGGTGGAGATTTAAAAGATAAATTACATGCCTCCATTAACAGACAAAAAGAGTTAATGGAATTTATAACCCGGTATGATGTAGAAAAACTGGTATGTTTAAGCAGTGTGGACGCTGTGAGGGTGGCTTTTGGACTTGGACTGCCTGTATATAATTTTTACGACATACCTCTTAGCGATTATAAAACTAATTTTAAAAAAGCATTGCCTCAGGCGCGTCTTACCATACCTCTTTCGAGTAAAATGTTTAAGCCTTTTGTAGTCCCGGATGAGGTTATATTAAGGTTCGGGCTTGAAAAAGACCAGATAGTGGAATATAATTTTATAGACCCTCTTATATGGCTTAAAGATTTTAAATTTGACAAAAAATATGTAAAAGATTTTTATAAAAAGTATGGAATTGACAGAAATAAATTTACAGTATTGATAAGGGAAGAAGAATATAAGGCAAGTTATGTAAACAAAAAATATCCTTTTCTTTATGAAACGCTTCCTGAGATTTATAAAAGATTTAACGCAAATATTATCATCATTCCAAGATATGAAAGTGAATATTTAAAAAAAGAATTTCCTTTTGCTTATGTAATAGAGGAAAAAATAATTTTGCAGCATTTGCTAAAAGATGTGGATTTATTCATAGGCGGAGGAGGCACAATAAATACGGAAAGCTGTTTTTTAGGGACTCCTACAATTTCTACAAGAAGTTTTATAAGTCATTATGATAAGTGGCAGATTGATAACGGCTTAATGGTGTGGACAAACAATAAAAAAGAACTTATTGAATATGTAAAAAAAGCAAAAGAGAAAAAGCTGATTCCAAACATAAAAGTTTTGGATAAAATGAAAGTAGATTTAAATCTTTTGATAGAAAGTATTTTAAAAGGATAGAAATGTTTAATTTTTTTAAGAAAAAAAACAGGACTAAGTCCAGTGATATGGTGAGTCCTAAAAAAGACCCGTTTCCGGATTATGATGAAATAAAAAATTTAACTCTTATTGACATAAGAGACCCTGAAGATGTAAAATATTACGGAAGAGTTGAAAATTCAATTAATATACCTTTTGATGAATATTTTGCAAGCAAGCTTTTAATGCTTGATAAAAATAAAAAATACGGAATTATGGATTTAAGGGGAATAGTCAGTGATTTAAAAGAGGCCGAGAGAATAGCAAAAGAAATAGGGCTTGATGCTAAAGCTCTTAGAGGAGGATTTTTTTATATTACGGAAGTTTTAAATATTAAACCGATAAAGGAAGATAATGAATGTAGTAATTTTAGGAAGTAGCGTAGGAATTGGGGCGTTAATAGGATATGTTACAAATTATGTGGCGATAAAGCTTCTTTTTCGTCCGTATAAGCCTGTAAAGATAAGAAATATTACTATTTTTCCTCAGGGAGTAATTCCTCGAGAAAAAAAATCGTTGGCTAAAAAAGTCGGGGAAGTAGTCAAAAACTATATATTAAGCGAAGAAGAAATAAAAAAAATTATTACATCCCCTGAAGTCAGGGAGGAGATAGAAAAATTTTTGGACGAAAAAATTGAACATTTGACAGATAAGGAGATTACGGAGTTTATTTCAAAAGAAGAGATGTCCGATAATTTTGCCAAGATTATTGTAAAAGTAGTTCAGGAAAAATTTTCTATGTTTGCTTCACTAATAAGCGAAGATATGATAAAAAATATTTTAATCCAGCTTGAAGTTCCTTTAAAAATAAATGAATTGGCTAAAAGCGAAAAAATAAAAGAAATTTTAAAAAAAGAGGTTTTTGAATTTTTGGAAAAAGAAGTGCCTCAAATTTTTCTAAAAGCTCACGTTGATAAAATAGTGGAAGAAAAAGTGGCTTCTTTTGATGAAAAAACGCTTGAAGATATGCTTTTTTCATTAATGAAAAAACATTTTAGTTTTATTAATTTTGCCGGTGCAGTGCTTGGAGGTGTAATAGGATTGGTTCAATACTTCATTGTTACCTCTTTTTGATTTTTTTCTTTTATTTTAAAGGTATTAAAGATATTTATCTGAAATAGAAAAAAGAGAAAATTGCAACTTAATGCAAACTTTTGTATAATTTTCTTGTACCATAATACAAGGAATAAATATGTTTGATAAAATAAAATACTATTCAAACCTTTTTCTCTCTTCAAAAACACCTGAATATAAAAGAAGTATTTTTAACAAAATCAACTTTAAAGAAAAAATAATAGGTTTAAAAGGCGCAAAAGGGGTTGGTAAAACTACTATAATTCATCAATACCTGAATTCACTCTCTTTTCCTTTAAATGAAAAATTATATATCTCTCTTGATAATCCTATTGTTGAAGAATTTACTTTACTTGATATTGTTGAAGAGGCTCATAAAAGAGACGTTAAGATAATTGCCTTTGATGAAATTCATTATAAGAAAAATTTTGAAAGAGAATTAAAAACAATATATGATTTTTTTGATATTCAGGTTGTTTTTTCCGGTTCGTCCGCTATTGCAATAAGCAGCAGCGATTTAAGCAGACGTGCTGTTATTTATGATGTGCCTGTTTTGTCTTTTAGAGAATTTTTAGAGTTAAGTTTAAAAGAAAAATTTAACAGTTTTTCATTCGAAGAAATTTTACAAAACCACGAAGAAATCGCATTTAATATAATCTCGGAAATTAAACCGATTAAATATTTTGAAAACTATTTACAATACGGGGCTTATCCGTTTTTTTTAACAAGCACTGAAGAGAGTTTTATACTCAAATTAATTGAGGTTATCAATAAAACAATTGAGAGTGATTTATTGTATTTATTTAATATTGACATTAGAAATATACATATTCTTAAAAAAATGCTTGTTTTACTCTGTGAAAATCCTCCCGGTAATTTTAACGTTACGACTATTTCAAAAGAGATGGGAATAAACGTAAGAACTCTTTATAATTATATTGATGCTTTAAATAAAGGAAAGCTTATTCATCTTCTTTATTATAATAAAAAAGGAAACGCACTCTTTCAAAAGCCGGATAAAGTTTTGCTTGATAATCCGAATCTTTTTAATGCCCTGTGTGCTAATCAAAATAAAGGTTCAATAAGAGAAAGCTTTTTTATCTCACAACTTCAATATCATAACATCAGATACTCAAAACAGGGAGATTATATTATTGATAATAAATACACAATCGAAATTGGAGGAAAAAACAAAACTTTTAAACAGATAAAAGATATTAAAAACGCATATTTGGCCATTGATGATATAGAAATAGGAAGTGATAACAAAATTCCTCTTTGGCTGTTTGGATTTTTGTATTGAAATGATTTTCAAAATGTTTGATTTATTTTGAGAAAAAAAAGGGGAGAAATTACTGAAGCGTTA
>JAMOSR010000134.1 GCA_027062985.1 Nautiliaceae bacterium | reverse complement strand
GCCTATAATTCCGCCAAGGGCTATTACTTTAGGGTGCAAGTCGCATATGAAGTTTAAAGTTTCTATTCCAAGCCCACGTCTGTTTTTTGAATTAAACACGGGAGAAAAAGTGATAAAATCGGCTTTTTTTGCTTTTTTTACTTCTTCAATTGAATGAGTGGAAGCTATTACTGTTTTATTTTTAAATTTAGGTATTTTTTCCAATTTTGAGCTTGGAATATGAACTCCGTCAAATAATTCAATTAAGTTTTCTTTTTTTAAAGAATCCAGATTGATAAAAAGTTTTGAATATTTTTTTGCGAAATTAACAAACTCTTTTATCTCTTTTTCATCAAAATACTCTTTATTTCTATAGCATATAAAATCAGGTTTATGTTTTTTTATTGCCTCAAAAGTTTGTTGCAGTGAATATGACGGGTCTGTTATCATATATTTAAGCATATATCATAAATCCTTTTGGGTTATTTTGAGTTTTTTCGTTTATTGTAGTTAAAAGATTCTTAATATAGTTCTCATCGGGAGGTATTTTATTTAATGCCTGTAATATTTTGGGTAGTTCTTTATTGGGAACTTTTAATAACGCTTCTTTAAAAATTCTTTTATCTTCGGGGGATAAATTTTCTAAAATATTTTGTAAAGGACCTTTGGATGTGTGAGAAGTATTAATTTGATTGATAGATGAAATTTGCATAGGACTCCCTTTTTGGGAGTCTTAAGCAATAATTGTGCCAAATTATAGAGCTTCTTCCTCTCCTGTAACAGCTCCGTAAAGGTATACATATGTAAGTACCATAAATACAAATGCCTGTAAAAAGGCTGAGAATGTAAGCAGTGCGTAACCGGCTAGAGGGAATACCCACGGAGCCAACATTAACAATACCGCTAAAAATAAATCGTCACCTTTTATATTACCGAATAACCTGAATGCAAGTGAAATAATTCTTGATAAGTGGGAAAGAATTTCAACAGGAAACATTAACGGGGCTAGCCATTTAACAGGACCTGCAAAGTGAGCGATATAATGACTAAGACCTTGGGCTTTTATCCCTTCGTAATGATAATATAAAAATACGATTAAAGCTAATGTAAGAGTTAGGTTTACGTTTCCTGTTGGAGACTCAAATCCCGGAATAATTCCAATTACGTTTCCAAAAAAGATAAAAATAGCTAAACTTCCTGCAAGAGTGAGATATTTTCTTGCTATTTCTTCGTTTGCAACATCTTTTCCTATATATAGGATACCTTGAACTGTCGCCTCCATTACGTTTTGACAACCGCTAGGGACTATTTGTAATTTTCTTGTAGCTAGTTTTGCCACGGTTACGGCTAGTAATGCCGCTAATATGGTGTGGACAATTAACTGGGTATGCTCATTATGCCCTAAAAAACCAAAAAACAACCATAATTCATTCATGGGAATATCCTTTTTGATGAAATTGTATCATATTATTAAGCACAAATTAATAGTGAATTGTGAAAAATTTTAAATATGTTACATATTGATATTCATCTGACCTATTCTGTAAAGTGCAAAATCGTATTTTAAAGGGTCGTTTTCATCAAATTCTTTTAATTTTTGTGTAAGTTCTATAGCCGTTTGCAAATCGTAAGTTTTTCTTTTTATTAATCCTAATTTGAGAGATACTTTATGGGTATGGGTATCTAAAGGTATGATTAAATCTTTTTTCTCCACTCCTTTCCAAAGGCCTAAATCCAGAGAATCGTCTCTTACCATCCATCTTAAAAACATATTCCATCTTTTATAAGGGCTGACGCCTTTTGTTTTTTGCGGAGGAATTTTACCTATTAAAAACTCATATCCTTTCGAAGGCCTATCTGATAAAAAGTAAATGGTTTTTATTATTTCTCTTATACCGTCAATGGGGTTTTTAGTTTTTTCATAACCTTTTAGAAAAAGTTTATTTAGTGAGTATTTTTCTTTCATTTTTTTTATCGTATTCATAAAATTTTCAACGTCATTTTTTGTCTGAAATCGGTAATAAGCATTGTTTGAATTTAAATTTTTTAAATCTAGGGAGTTTAAAAATTTTAAAATGGCTTTAACGTTTCCATATGCAAAAAGAGCCGCTATAAGGGCGATATATTCATCATTATATTTTTTGGCTATTAAAATAGGGTCAAGTTTTTCTTCGTTTACTTCGTAAATATTGTTCTTAATTAAATTGTCAAGTTTTTCTTTTATATTCATTGTGAGCCTTCTTTTATAAACTTTTATGATATAATTATAATAAAAAAGGAGAAAAATTATGATTATTAGAGGAGATACTAATTTAATTAAAGTATATGATTTAACACCGGTGGTGGATGCAGAATCTTATGATTTAAACGATTCTAAAGAAATTGAAAAATTTAAAGAAAGTGTTGTTAGTTTTTTGGATGCCGGAGAACTTGAAGCAGTTGATTTACCGGATGAGCTGGTAGGGGTTGTGCCGGATGGTGCAGAAATTGAAATAGAAGATAAAACTTATACTTTTGAAGATATTGAATATATAAATAAAACAGTGGATGAGCTTATAAGTGAAAATTTTGAAGAGGGCGATTTAATTTTATTGGTTCAGGCTAGCGGGGAAGGATATTTTGAATATGAGGAAAATCCTCAAATAGATAAACTTCAAATAGGCTATACCGCTTGTGATATAGATGTTCCTGATGAACCGGTATATGATTTTTTCTGTGATTTGATGTTGCCTTATTATGTGTTTGAAGATGGTAAAAAGCTTGAGGCAATAGCGAATAATTTTTATCCTAAAGATTCTATAACGGGAGAAGTATATATTGTAAGGGTAAACGAGGAAGGAGTAAAATATATCGAAAAAGTATGTGATATAGACCTTTTACATTTTGGGTGGGACTTATTTGAGGATATTATTCAAGTAGATTACGACGAGCCTATTGCTTGATGCCAAATAGAGCATCAAGCATTTGGTTAATTGTAGTAATTACTTTTGCGTTTGCCTGATATCCTCTTTGAAACCTTTCAAGATTTACAAGTTCTTCGTCTATATTTACTCCGGTGAGAGCATAATATTGGTCTGATATATTTTTTAAAAGAGTATCAGAAACTTCTTTATTGTTTTTCGTATTTTCGGTTTCGTTTGCTAGGGCTGATGTGGAAGAGCGGTAAAAGCCGAATATAGTATCTTCAACGGCTTTTCCGTTTTTATAAAATTTGATTTTTTCAAACTGTAATTGCAAAACTTCGTTTGCCACTTCATTATTACCCTCATTTGGAGCTTTATAGGCATGTATTTTGCTTGGATTTTCAGCTAAATCCTGTCTTAAGGAAATAGTAAAAGCATCTTTTCCGTCAAAAAATTTATTAATTCCAAAAGCCCCTCCTATATTTACGCTGTCGTTGTCAAGACCTACATATATATTGTCTTTTTTAGGAGATAGTATAAATTTACCTCCGACTATGGAAGCTTTGAAATAATCGTCAATATCGTTTTGAGAGTTGTTGTCCTGATTGTCGTCTATATTTGGAGTGTTTATTTGGGCTATAATTCCTTCTATAGTCGAATATTTAGGGTCTGTTGAATTCATATCCACATTTATTGTTCTTCTTGCAAGTTCTTTTCCGTCGTTATCATATGCCACTATATCAAAAGAACCGTTTTCTAAAGGTATGGGAAGGTCCGTGGTATTGATTTTGTTAATAGGCAGATATTCTATTTCGTTAAACGCTTTAAAAAGAAGGCTTCCGTCGTCTTTTAC
>JAMOSR010000133.1 GCA_027062985.1 Nautiliaceae bacterium | reverse complement strand
ATAAACGATAATATTTTAAGTCCTATATTTCCGAAATGACTTGTTACGTAATGGGTAATTGCCATCATAGCCACAAAAAGAAAAGCAAATACAAAAGCGGTTCCAAGTTCAAGAGGATTTCTGTCATCAATAGGTGCGTTTAGAGATGATGTTTTTTTATATAAGAGGAATGCTATGATTAAAGCAATTATGGCAAATAAAATCATAGGTACAGTAATTTTTTTTGCTATTTCTTTGTTAAAAATATAAGCAATTATTAATAATCTCAGATACATCATAGCCGTGGCGGTAATAATTGCCGAGTTGATAATACTTAACAGTTCATCTTTTGCGTTAATATTTAAAGCTTTTTTTGCTAAAACCACCGTTGTCGCGGTAGAGCTGTAAAGTCCTCCGAATATTCCCGTAATTAAATAACCTTTGTTTTTAAAAATAAATTTTTGAGCCAGGTAACTGCCGTAAGATATTGTTGAGATTACGACTACCACCAGCCATATTTTAAAAGGGGAAATACCTATATAATTTAAAGGTTTATCCGGAAGTATAGGCAATATAACAGCACTTAAAAGAATAAATTTTCCAAGCGTTTCAAATTCTTTTTCATTTATTTCATTTAATATGCTCCCGATATAACTTTTATAATTAAGAATAAATACTACTAAAACAAAAAGCAGGGCTATCATCCAGATTTGGTTATAAAGATGGATTAATCCTCCAAAACTGTAAACTATTGCCATAAGTAAAAAAGAGATAATAGAAGTTCTTTCTTTTTCGTTTTTAAAATAGTAGTGGATGGCATATAAAATACTAAGGGCGATAAATCCTGCAATGTAAAAATAAACAGAAATTTTATAAAAAATAAATCCCATTACTCCGATAAAAGTATAGGTTCTGGCTGAACCTACATGGGATTTTGATTTATTTACTCTGTAAGTTTTTAATTCAAGTCCTATAAGAAAAGAAAAAACGACGACCGTTAAAAAAGAAATCAAATCTTTAGGAATCAAATCATTCATAATACCTCTATTCCTTTTGTTTTTCTGTAATATTTT
>JAMOSR010000132.1 GCA_027062985.1 Nautiliaceae bacterium | reverse complement strand
CTAAACTCTCAATCAAATTTCCAAGTGAAGGCGGCAGTATCGAATATATCGTCCAGGCTTACGGAAACAATCTTTTTAGCTCAGTAGCCAATAATCTTTTATTAATGTCTTACGTAATAATGCTCTCTCTTTATGCCTCGGCATTTGGAAGCTACGGAAGCGCTCTTATTACAGGAGATGAAATACCATGGATTCACAAAACATTGGCTGTGTTTGTCATTTTAATTTTTATTTTAATCAATCTTTTAGGAGCTTATCTTAGCGGAAAAGCGGAAGATATCCTGGTTTATACAAAAATCGGCATTCTTTTGCTTTTTATAATAATAGGATTTTACGCAGCTAAGCATTTTGAAAGACTATCGCCTGAATATTGGGAAAGTTTTATAAAGACTTTAACTGGCGGACTCATAATCTTTGTAGCTTATGAAGGTTTTGAGCTTATAGCAAACGCAGCAAAAGATGTTGAAAACCCTGAAAAAAACCTGCCAAAAGCTTTTTATTCAAGTGTGATTTTTGTAATTTTCTTATATATAAGTATTGCGGTTGTGACAATAGCCAATGTGGATTTTGAAACCGCTAAAAAAGCTCAAGATTATGTTTTAGCTATAGCAGCAGAACCTATACTTGGAAAAACAGGGTTTATTATCATCGCTATCGCCGCTATGATTTCTACGGCCAGTGCTATTAACGCAACTATTTACGGAGCCGGAAGAGCCGGATATTTAATAGCAAAACTAGGAGAAATTCCAAAAGAATTTTCAAAAAAACTGAAAAACGGATATGAGGGGATGATTATTTTAGGACTGTTAGCTATTATATTTACTACCAGTTTTAATATTGAAAACATTTCCATCGCAGGGAGTTTTGGATTTTTAATAATATTTGGTTTGGTAAACTATGCAAACTTTAAATTAAGAAACATAACAAATGCCAATCCTCTCTTATCTCTCTTAGGAGCCGTTCTTTGCTTTATCTCAGCGGGAATCCTTATAGGATATAATTTATTTTATAATCCGCAAGCACTTCAAAACAGTTTTTGGGCTATAGTAGGTATAATCATTTTT
>JAMOSR010000131.1 GCA_027062985.1 Nautiliaceae bacterium | reverse complement strand
TACGAAGGGGTAATCCGTTCAACTTTTATTATAGACCCTGATGGAAATATTGTAAAAGAATATAAAAAAGTAAAAGCAAAAGGCCATGCGGCTAAAGTTTTAGAAGATTTAAAAGAACTTAAAAACCGTACCTCTTCATAGCAGCTGCCGCTTCTTTTTTTAATTCTTTTTCTTTCATAACACGTCTTTTATCATGTAATTTTCTACCTTTTGCCACGGCAATTTCAAGTTTTGCTTTATTTTTGTTGTTAAAATATATTTTTGTAGGTACAAGGGTATATCCTCTCTCACTCGTATATCCGGCAAGTTTTGCTATTTCGTCTTTATGTAAAAGCAGTTTTCTAGGTCTTTTCTCATCATGTTTAAATGCATTGTATGTTGTATCAAGATTACTTATATGTCCCTGAACCCACCAGGCTTCCCCGTCTTTTATTTTAACAAAACTGTCTTTAAGATTGGCCCTGCCGGCTCTAAGGGCCTTTACTTCACTTCCTTTAAGCTCTATTCCCGCTTCGTATTTATCGAAAATATCATAATCATGATACGCTTTTCTGTTTGTAGCGACTATTTTCATGCGACCTCCTTAGGTCTAAAGAGTGTTCCTTTTGCTTGATTGCCTTTTAAAAATTCTTCAACCGCTTCAAGATTTTCACCGCTTGTCAAAAACACAGGTTTGCCTCTTTCCATTAAAAATTTAGCGGCTTTTAATTTAGTAACAATTCCGCCTGTGGCAAAAGCGTCGTTTGGATTACATTCCTGAATAAGCCACTCGTTTTCTATGTTTTCCACAACCTCAATAGGCTTTGCGTTTTTATTGGTCTTTGGATTATCTGTATAAAACGCATCTATATCACTTATAATAAAAAGCATATCGGCATCGAAATAATACGTTACATAAGCGCTAAGCTGGTCGTTATCGCCAAAAAGTATCTCTTCTACCGAAACAGAATCGTTTTCGTTTATAATGGGAATAACTTTATTTTCAAGTAAAACGTTTATCATTTTTTTAGCGTTTTCGGTTCTTTTTCTACTGTCAAAATCAGCGGCCGTAACCAACACCTGGGCCACGGTTA
>JAMOSR010000130.1 GCA_027062985.1 Nautiliaceae bacterium | reverse complement strand
AATTTTAAGAAAAAAATATCCTGTATTTAAAAAAGAGTATTGGGGAGATAATGTATCGTTATGGAGTAGAAGTTATTTCGTAGCAAGTGTTGGCGGTGCTCCTATTGAAATTTTAAAAGAATATATTGAAAATCAAAAAGCACCAGATTAATACCGCCTTTGCTCGCCTTAAAAGGCAATGGTTTCGGCAGAAGTTGCTAAAAAAGCCACTCCCTTATCTTTTTTACCAAAATAACCTAGCATATAAAAAAGAGAATCTATAGCCCATGTAGTTTTCCAACATTCTTTACATTTAGCCACTCCAAGTCCCTCTAGTACTACCGCTCCCTCTTTTATTACCCTAAAAAGCTCATTTAATTCGTTTTTCTCTACTCCGCATTTTTTTATAAGCTCTTCTTTATTGTAAGAAAACACTATTTTTTTAAACTCTTTAAAATTATCGCTTTTTTTATATACCCCCTCTTCTATTACCATTTGCGAAAGCAGTATAGACAAAAAATAATCACTGTTGGGTTTTATTTTTATAAATAAATCCGAATGTTTAGCAGTTTTAGTGTTCACTACATCTATAGTAACTATAAATTTATTTTTGATTAAAGGTACAAGATGTATATTCGTAATATAAGGATTTCTGCCCCAGATAATGACATTTTTAGCATTTTTTATTATCCACGTGGGAAGCACAAGGGATTTGCCCCTTGATTTGACAATTCCCTTTTCTCCAAGACCATCACAGGTGGAACCAACCGCAAAAACTCCTCCGTACTTTTCAAAAAAAAGCTTGGTAATATTTTGCATAATCCCCATATTTCCAGAGCCTTTAACAAAAAGCACTTTTTGAGGATTAGTATGTTTTAAGATATTCGTTAGTTTTTTTAACGCTTCATTTAACATAATATTTTTACCATTATATTTAGGAGAGGTTTCGGCAGAAAATTTAAAATAGTTATTAAGTTTCCAGCAAAGATAAGGCGTAAATCCTTTACCCTTAAATTTATCTCCTTGCAAACTCAACTCACAGGCATCCCAACAATCAAGAGGACAAAACACTTTTTTCCTAAAATTTAAACTTTTTAATTTCCAAGTCTTTTTCAAAATCTATATAATAAAATATTTCTTCTTGTTCTCCTATAAGGACTTTAAGGCCAAGCATAGAAGCTATAGAGCCTATAAGATTCACCATAGGAGGAAACTGTCCTTTTACTTTATGCTCTTTTGTAGCAAATATTTCAAAAGAAGTGGTTTTAAAAACACCAACCTGGCCCCTAAACTCTTCAACGCTTGCATATATCCATGGAATGGAATGGGCTTTAGCAAATTTATCAATTTCAATTCTCACATCAAAGTTGTCTGTGGCATCAAAAATCAAATCTATATCGTTAATTTTTAAATCATTTTTAAACGTTTTATTAAGTCCAATAATTTCTGTATCTTTACAACGTTTATTTAATTTTTCACTTAACATAATACTTTTACTTTGCCCGCAATCTTCTTCATAAAATTGAAATTGCCTATGAATATTATGAATTTCTATTTTGTCAAAATCAATAATATAAATCTTTTTAAGCCCTATGCAACTAATAGTAGTGGCTAAAATATTACCAAGTCCTCCCGCACCTACAATCAATACGCTTTTTTCAGCTAAAATTTTTTGATTTTTTTCTCCTATGGCTTCAATTTGTCTCCTATACATCAAATCTCCTAAGCGCTTCAAAAACCTGAAAAGCCTGAAAATGTTCTTTTACATCATGACACCTGACAATACTAGCCCCGTTTCTTACAGCCTCTGTATGTAAAATCAACGTTCCGGGAAGTCTTTCGGCCGCAACGGTTTTTACCCCCTCTTTTTGCATAATCATATCTATCATACTTTTTCTGCTAGCTCCTATTAAAAGCTCATAACCAAACCTCAAAAAGTGTTCCATATGTTTAATCAAAGCCAGATTGTCCTCAAGTCTTTTTCCAAATCCTATACCTACATCTAAAACAATATCTTTTATCCCAAAACTTTTAGCCTTTTCAATCCTTTTACTAAAAAACTCATCTACTTCTAATACTACATTTTCATAATAAGGATTTTTCTGCATATCTTTAGGCGTCCCTTTTTTATGCATAATAATAACCGTGGCGTTATATTTTGCCACCGTCTTAGCATACTCGTCGCTTTCAAGTCCGGTAATATCGTTTGCTATTTTAAATCCTCTCTCCAACGCATACTCCAAAACTTCGGCTTTAAACGTATCTATACTGAAAATAGCTTTTTCATAAAGTTTTGTTTTATAAATTTCGTCAATAATAGGCTTTACCCTTTTTAATTCTTCCTCAACCCCTGGATACTCACTTCCAGGGCGGCTTGAAATTCCTCCAATATCAATAATCTTAGCCCCATTTTCTATCATTTTCTCAATCTCTTCAACAGCTTCGCTTCCTTTAAACCTGCTGCCTTCAAAAAAACTGTCGTCATTTGCATTAATAACACCCATTATTTTTAAAGGAAACTCCGGCAGATTTATAAATTCTTTTAAATTTTTTGCAAGCTCTTTTAATTTAAAGGGCTGTGAAAGTTCTTTTTTAGAAAGTATTTCAAGCTGTTTTTTATTACATAAAAGTAAAGCGTCAAAAATCTCCTTTTTGCAATTCGGAACTCCAAGAGGTACTGCAAGGTCTGCTCCAATGCTTAAAGCATCCTGCTTTAAAATATTTGCAGCACCGCAGGTTATGTCTTTAATATAAAAAACATATTCGCATTTTTTTTTACTCATAATTTCTATCCCTGCCAAATCAACCCCTATTTTTTTCATGACCTTTTTTATATCGGTATCTTTGTTTAATTTATAAATTTTCACATTCTCTCCTTAAAGGCCAAAAATACCATGGAAATTACGGCTTTTTTATCTATGTTAAATTCAAGCATCAATAAAGCGTCATTTATAATCTTTAACTGTTCTTCGTTTCTGGCTTTTTTTAAAAGGGATTTTAAAACGCTTTTTATTTCTTCTTTGTCCAAATCTTTTTTAAGATATTCGTAAATAAGATCGTTTGTGATGCTTTTTATTTCGAGCTCATTTTCATCTTTATTAAAAAACTTTTTTTCCACGGGAAGTCTTGAAAGAATAGTATCCAAAAGATGGTATTTTGAGAGGGCCAACAAAACGAAATCTATGTTTTTAGGCGGCTCTTCTAAAAGCTTTAAAAGAGCGTTCTGAGCAAAAACATTATACTTTTTTGCTCCTATTAAAATAGTCTTTTTATTTTTTTCTGCGATAAAAGCCTCTTTTTTAACCTCTTCGACATCTTCTACTTTAAACTCGTCTTTTAAAAAAGAAACATCAAAATCACCCTCTTTAAGGATTTTTTCAAAATCATCCGTAATAATTATTTTCAAATTTCAACCTCCGCAAAAATAGCGGCTTTTATAGATTCGTTAAGAATATCTCCAAGCTCGAGCAGTTTTTTATCAAGATTAGGGTCAATCGACTTTAAATAAAAATTTTTAGAAAGGTCGGTATCCATAATCCAAAAAAAAGAATTTTCCTTTCTTCTTACAAACTTAAGAAGAGAAGTTTCTTTTCCTATATACCAAAAAATATAATTTTCATTAAAAGAGATATTTAACATATCTTCAATCATATCAAACTGCTCCGGATGTCTTGCAATGGTTATCTGGGGGACTATAGCTTTTAATTTATAAAAAGGGATAAAAGAGGGTTTGAATTCATTAAAATTATTGATTTTATTTATAATAAAATCCGCATACCATTCCCTTTCATCGTCCGTAACTATCAAAACGCTTTTACCCTCTATAATTTCAGATAAAAATATAGATAAAAGAGGCACAAAATCAAGCCTTCTCTCTTCCATCCATTTAATACTCTTTTTACGGATTAAATCTATTATAAAACGATTTAAATCCATTATTTATCCAGTTCGTATGCTTTATGTAAAGCTCTTACGGCAAGTTCTCCGTATTTTTCATCAATTACCATAGAAATTTTAATTTCACTGGTAGAAATCATTAAAATATTGATATTTTCCTGTGCAAGTGTTTTAAAAGCGGTAGCCGCAACACCGCTGTGAGATTTCATACCAACTCCCACAACACTGACTTTTGCGATAGAATCGTCATATTCTACCGACTCGGATTTATCCTCATACTCTTTTAATACTTCTTTTGTAAGTTCAAGTTCCGTTTGAGGCACTGTAAATGTCAGATTTGCTTTATTGTCTTTTCCGACATTTTGAACAATCATATCTACATTTATATTTTTATCGGCAAGTTTGCCGAAAATTTCTGCGCTAATCCCCGGTCTGTCTTCCACTCCGAAAATACTTACCCTTGCTTGGTTTTTATCAAGGGCTATTCCGCTAACAAGTACTTTTTCCATATCAGGTGTCTCCTTTGTAATTAATGTTCCTTTTACTTCCGGCTTAAAACTGGATTTTACTTCAATATCAACATTAAGCTTTTTAGCAAGTTCCACTGAACGGCTTTGCATTACTTTTGCCCCAAGACTTGCAAGTTCGAGCATTTCATCATAACTTATCACATCTATCTTTTTGGCTCTAGGCTCAATTCTAGGGTCTGTAGTATAAATTCCGTCAACATCTGTATAAATTTCGCATTTATCAGCATTAAGAGCACCGGCGATAGCAACGGCCGTTAAATCGCTTCCCCCTCTTCCAAGGGTTGTTACGTCTCCGTTTTCATTTATCCCCTGAAATCCGGCAACTATTACAACTTTTCCTTCTTTGATATGTTTTCGCATTTTTTCAGGGTCTATATCCATAATTCTGGCTTTTGTATGGTCACTTGTCGTTTTAATACCGGCTTGCCTTCCGGTTAGGGCTATAGCCGGAATGCCCATTGCCTGAAGGGCAATTGATAAAAGAGCGCTTGTGACCCTCTCTCCGCTACTGACCAACAAATCGACCTCCCTTTGAGGAGGGGTTTTACTAAAATGATTTGCATATTCTAGCAGTTTATTTGTCTCTCCAGCCATCGCAGATACTACTACAACAACGTCATCACCATTTTCTTTATAACTTTTTACTATATTGGCAACGTTTTGAATTCTATCCAAATCTCCTACACTTGTACCACCAAATTTTTGAACTACCAACATTTTTTCCCTTTACAAATAACCTTCTTTTTTAAAATAATCTATTACTTCTTTATATACCGGTCTTTTAAAAGACTTTACATATTTAAATACCTCATCTATAGGAACGAATTTATAATCTTTAAATTCAGGGATTTCCGTTTTAAGATTTATTTTAGCGTTCGGTTTTAATTTTACTAAAAAATATCTCTGAGTCTGTCCGTCATACGGATACATTTTTTCAGCTATTCTTTTTGGAAAATCATAGCTCAGCCATTCCGGCATTTCAGCTATAACTTCAATATCATCAGTGCCTATTTCCTCTTTTAGTTCCCTAAAAAGAGCTTCTTTAGGGGTTTCTCCCTCATCTATTCCGCCCTGGGGAAACTGCCATGCGTCAACATCGGTTCGTTTTGCAATCAATACTTCCACTTTTTCCGGATATTTCGGAGATAAAACAATAGCCGCAACGTTTGGTCTATATTTTTTCAAAACTGCACCTTTTTTTTGTAAAATTATATCTAAAAATGGAAAATTGAAAATGGAAAATGAAAAATTATTATATATTCATATACCTTTTTGCGACAGTAAATGTAATTATTGTGCTTTTAATTCATATACCAATCTAAATCACCTTAAAAAAATATATTTCGAAGCACTCAAAAAACAGTGGAATGTTGAAAAAAAAGATATTGATAATATTTACACTGTTTTTATAGGCGGAGGCACCCCATCTACTATGCCGATAAGCTTTTATGAAAAACTGTTCTCACTTTTATCTCCTTATCTTTCCAATACAAAAGAAATTACAATCGAATGCAATCCAAATGTCTCATATGAATGGTTAAAAGAGATAAAAAATATGGGTGTCACCAGAATAAGTTTTGGAGTTCAAAGTTTTAATAAAGAAAAATTAAAATTCTTGAATAGAAACCATTCTCCCAAACAGGCTATAAACGCCGTTGAAAACGCCTTTAAAGCCGGATTTGAAAACATAAACCTAGACCTTATTTATTCTACTGCAATGGATACAAAAAATTTACTTGAAAACGATATAAAAACAGCTTTTTCACTTCCTGTTACGCATATAAGCGCTTATTCTTTAACAATCGAAAAAAACACTAAATGGGAAGGGGACTTTTCTAAAAGAAAATATAATGAAGATATGGAAATATGGTTTATAGAAAAGATAAAAGAAAAATTTTTTCAATATGAAATTTCTAATTTCGGAAACCCATGTCTTCATAATTTGGGGTATTGGGAGGGAAAAGAATATACCGCAATAGGGGCCGGGGCCGTCGGATTTAAGAAATGCAAAATGAAAAATGAAAAATTGAAAATGAAAAGATATTATACAAAGCAAGATGTTTATAAATATTTAAAAAACCCTACAAAATACAAATTCGAACACCTCTTTGATGAAGATATAAAAAAAGAAAAAGTATTTCTGGGACTGCGCTCAATCGTTGGATTTGATGAAAGTATTTTAAATGAAGAAGAGAAAAAAAGAGTTGATATTTTAATATCTGAAAATAAACTGATAAAAAAAGAAAACCGGATTTTTTCAAAAGACTTTTTATTAGCCGATGCCATAACTAATTTTATTTTAGTTTAATTTTTAATTTTTTACATTCTTAATTTAACACATTACCAAGGCACAACCGCATCCCAAAATTTGGCAAACCAGTTTTGTTCTGTAAATCTTTTTAAATCCCCTTCCGTTTTATACGCTATTTTTGCATCCGCTATATATTTCGAATCTATGGTATTATCGGGACTGATATCTTCTGGTCTTATAACTCCGCTGATTTGAATAATCTGTTTTTGACCGTCAACAAAAATTTCTCTTGTCCCGTAAATATAATAGTTACCGTTTGCCAATATTTTTACTATTCTGGCACTAACAGTAGTTTCAAATTTTTCGTTTCTTTGCTGAGTACCGCTTCCCTGAAAGGTTCTATCCGAATTCATCGCAGGAAGAGTAAGCCCTATTCCTGTTTTCCCAAGACTCATTACATTATGTCCGTTAAACATGGCATTTGCTCCAACAGTAGCGTCAAAAGCCCCTCCTCCGCTATTCGCTTCGTTTAGTTTTTTGCTGGCCTGAGAGGATTGGGAAATTCTTTCCGTAATCAACACCGTTACAATATCGTTAACTTTTTTTGCTTTTGTATCCGAAAAAAGATTGTCTTCATTAGTAAAAAGAGAACCGGGATTATTAACGCTTTCGTCATCTTTACTTGGCATCTGCTGAACATATTTAGGAGGTGTCATTTTGATAGTAGGGTCCATAGGATGCTTAGCACACCCGACAAATAAAATTAAAATTCCTATTGCTACAAAACCTCTTCTCACTCTCTTCCTTTTTTAATTCAAGAGCAAAAAGTGTTCCAAATAATCAACCCTGTTGCCCCCTTTTGATTTTGCCAGAATAACGGCTTCCTGTACTTTTTTAATAGCCGTATCCATATTGTCAAAAACGCCTATTTCGCTTATACCTATACTAAAAGTAACTATAATTTCTTTACCGTTAACTTTTACTTTTAAACGATTTATATCTTTTGCAAAATCCATAAGTTCCTTTTTATTCCCAAAACTCATAATAATAAACTCATCTCCTCCAAATCTGGCTATTATATCCCCTTTTCTTTTCTCTTTTAAAATTTTTCCTATCTCTTTTAAAATTTTATCGCTCAACGCTATTCCATATCTGTTTTGAATATTTCTAAAATAATCTATATCCAACATCATAATACTAAGAGGTATTTTTTTTGTTTTGGAAATATCCATATATTTCTGGGCCATTGCAAAGAAATAATTCCTGTTGAATAAATCCGTAACCTCATCGAATTTTGAAAGTTTTTCAAGTTCTTTATTTAAATCATCAAGTTGAAGCTGAAGTTTTGAAACATAAAGAGACATAAAAAGGGAAAAAGAAAATATTATCCCAAACACAGTGCTTAAAATATAAGGAATTGAAGATTTATCAACTTCTAAAAATCTTAAAAACAGATACATAATAAAAGTAAAAACAAGGCTTAATATTAAATCTTTAAATATAAATTTTAAACTCATCTCACCCCCTTTAATTGCAAAACGGCTTTTTTAATATCTTTTTGGCGCATAAAATATTCTCCCACTAAAAACGCGTCAACTCCGTTTTTATGAAGTTTTTTCACCGTCTCAAAATCATTTATCCCGCTCTCTCCTACTATTATAACATTTTCAGGTAAATAGGGAATTAATTTTTTGCTAAGGTCCATATCCATTTTAAAAGTTTTTAAATCCCTGTGATTAAAACCTATAATATCAGCCCCCACATCCAACGCTTTTTGTAAATCCTGCATATCATGAATTTCAAATAAAACTTCAAGTCCCATATTTTTAGCAAAATTAAAAAGCCTTTTTAATTGATTTACATCAAGGGCTTTTGCTATAAGTAAAATAAAATCAGCCCCAGAGGCGTAAGCTTCGGCTATTTGAAATTCGTCTATTATAAAATCTTTTCTAAGAAGAGGAATTTTACTGAATTCATTTATTTTTCTTAAATACTCCAAACTACCCTGAAAAAAATAAGGCTCGGTTAAAACGCTCATAGCATCAGCTACTTCATTATATTCTTTCGCTATAGCTACAGGGTCAAAATCTTCTCTTATAACTCCTTTACTAGGACTTGCTTTTTTAACTTCGGCAATAATTCTGTAAGGATTTTCAGGAGTTGATTTCAAAGCTTTTTTAACATTTCTAAAATTTCTTTTTACTTTTAAAAATTTTTCAAAATCTTCTTTATTCTTTCGTTTTTCAAGCTCTTTTTTGGTTTTTTCAATAATTTTATCCAGTATCATTTTTTTCCTTTTGGTGATTTTTCAACACACTCTTTAATCTTTTTTTTATGTTCTAAAATTTCTTTGTCATTTAATTTTATGTATTGTATAATATCCCATGCTTTTTTGCATTTTCCGAGTTTATAATACCCCCATGCAAGAGAATCGATATATTCCATATTTTCAGGGTCGGCCATAAGAGCCTTTTGAACATACTCAAGCCCTTTTTTAACATCAAGGTCATACTTTATTAAAAGATACCCCAAAAAATTATACATATAAGGAGTCGGATAAAAAGTTAAAAGATATTCAAGCTTTTTAGCTATATCTTTTATCTCTTTTTTTGAAGGAGTATCATGATAAAGATATTCGCAGTATTTAAGCAAATATCTGTTATCCGCCGTTTTATTATATAATTTAAGAGCCAAAAAGGCCGCCTTTCTAAAATCCTTTTTCTGTAGATACAAAAGCATTAAATATTCATCACCAAGCGAATATTTCTTTATCAGCTTTTCGGCACTTTTAAAGTCTCCCTGCTGAATATATATATTCAAAGCCAATATATAATATTTTTTATCAAATTTTCCAAGTTTTTCATAAATAGCCGCAAGATTTTTATAATCATAAAGACTTTTGTAAATAAGAGCCATTCTTTTACATATATCAAACTCACAACCATACAATCCAAGATGCGTTCTAAGATAAGCCAAAGCTTCGTTGTATCTTTTTAACTCTATAAGCAAATCAGCTAGATTAAGCAGAACTTCTTTTGTGGGTTTTAAAGCATAAAGAGACTTCATATAATAAAGAGCTTCTTTAAATTTTTGTTCTTTTATAAGAATAAAACTCATCATAGAATAAAAAAAATCATCTTTTTTGTTAAGTTTTGTTAAAAGAAGTTTTTTGGCTTTATCGTATTTTTTTAAATTCAATAAAGCAAATATTTCATATTCAAAAATTTTTTTATCAAATTTCTTTTTAAGAAACTCCTCAGCTTTTTTTATAACTTCTTCATATTTTTTTTGAAAATACAAATTTTCCACTAATTTTTCATAATAAACCGGCTTTTTGGTTTTACGATACAAAAATTCATATATTTTTATAGAAGTATTATAATCTCCGTTTTTTTCATACAAAAGAGCTTTTATTATATATTCGTCTTCATTGGGTATCACTTTTTTACCAACAGGCGGCTGTTTAACACTGCATCCTGTTATAATTAAAAATAAAATTAATAATCCAATTAATTTTTCACTTTTCATTTTTCACTTTTCACTTCTATTATACCCGGGCATTCTTTTTTTAATTCATCAATTCTATCTTTGAAATAATCCCAAAAAGGAAACGTTCTGCATTGTTTTGGCCTTACAGGATAAATTTTACATCCTTTTTCGAAAAAAATACATGCAAATCCGTTTTTATAAGGTTTTTCTTTAATAGAATATTTATATCCCACTTTAATTAAAAATGTTTTTTTAAACAGCTCCTCATCAATATCTAAAAACTCTGATATGTTTTTAATATCCTGAGGCGTAACCCAGATATATCCGCTCTCCCCTATGCAACAGTTACCCTCACATGTTTTACAGGCATCGGCATCAAATTTATAAGGAAAATTCTCTTTTTCAATAATTCTCAATTCTCAACTCCGTTTTCAATTAAATTTTTACGCTTTTAGTAGCCGCTTTTTTATATATCTTAGCCGCTTCTTCGGAATAAGACTCTCCCTCAAACCCTATAAGAGGAGGATGAATAAAAACCATCGATTTAGCATGTCTTTTAGCCCTTACCATCACTAAGGTGGCTTTTTTATTAAGCCTTGGATGCATAAATCTAATATCGGTAATTTTTAAAGGCACGGGCATATATTTGACAATATCGTCAATTCTTTTTGCATCGTAACAAAAAATAAATTCGCCTCTTTCTTTTAAAAGAGTATTCACTTTTTCAAAAAATTCTTTTATGGGAAGATACTCTTCATACCTGGCTATTTTTATAATTTCGTTTTCACTTTTTAACGTCCCTTTATAAAAAGGGGGGTTTGAAACAATAAAATCAAATTTTTTATTAATCTCGGCAGTTAAAAAATCACCTTCTATCACTTCCGCTTTTAGAGCATTTTCTTTTATATTTTTTTTAATAAATTCAGCCATAATTTTTTGTTTTTCTATAATACTAAGAGATATTTTTGGAAAATCCCTTTTTAAAAGAAGTCCCAAAACACCGCATCCTCCTCCTACTTCTAAAACATCGCCTTTAATATTAAATTTACTGATAAAATCATATAAAAACATTGTATCACTGTTATAACAGTATCCGTTTTCTGGCTGATAAAGTATCAATCCGTAAGCCCCAGTTCGTCTAAAATAGGTTTAATATCCTCTTTGTAATATTTCATTAATAAAGAGGGAATAAGACTAACCGCTTCTTTGTCATGTCTCCATTCTTCTATCTTTTCTAAAATAACGCTCTTTTTATGTTCGTCCATATGTTTTGCTTTTTTTACTTTTTCTTTTATTTTATCAACCATAACTTTTCCTTTTTTTGTAAAATTATAACCAAAAAGGAAGCAAATGATAATTATTCCAGCAAGACTCTCCTCTTCAAGACTCCCCAAAAAAGTATTAGCCGAAATAAATAAAAAGCCTATAATTATATGGTGCGCCCAAATAGCGGCCCAGGTAGATGACGTATGCATAGCTACCGACAGTGAAGAAGTTGTAACAGTATGCGAAAAATACGGCTTTAAAGCTGTTATGACTGATAAAAATCACAAAAGCGGCAGTGACAGAATTAAAGAAGCCGCAGATATTTTAGGCCTAAAAGAAGATGATATAGTAATAAACATGCAAGGAGACGAGCCTTTTTTAGAACCGGAAATTCTAAAGAAGGTTAAAGACAAAATTGAAGAGATTAAAAACACTTCTTTTCCCATGGTAAGCTGCTATAAAGAAATAAGCGAACTCCAGGCCGAAGACCCTAACCTTGTTAAGGTAATTTTAGATAAAAAAGGTAACGCAATATATTTTTCAAGAAGCAAAATCCCTTACAATAGAGACAAAACGCCCCATACATATTTTGGACATATAGGCATATACGGATTTACAAAAAAAAGTCTTGATACATTCGTTACTTTAAAAGGAGAGCTTGAACATATAGAAAAACTCGAACAGTTAAGGGTTATAGAAAATGGAAAAAAAATAACTATGATAAAAGTAAATACAAAAAGTTTCGGAATAGATACGAAAGACGATTTACTTAAAGCTAGAGAATTTGCAAAGGAGTTAAATTGAAAACCGTAGCCGTAAGCGTTGGAGACTTAAACGGAGTGGGTATAGAAATCGCCCTAAAATCCCATAATAAAATAAAAAAACTTGTAAAACCAATATACTGCATAAACGAAAAAATGTTAAAAAAAGCCTCAAATCTTCTAAATACTCCCGTTCCTGAAGATTTTGAAATTTACGAAATAAAAGGCGATTTTGAAATAAAGCCTGGAAAAATAGACGCCGAGTCGGGAGAATTTTCATATAAAAGTTTTTTAGCTGCCATAAATTTAGCAAAAGAAAAAAAAGTTGATGCAATAACCACTCTTCCTATTCATAAAGAAAGCTGGGCTAAAGCGGGAATAAAATACAAGGGTCATACGGAAGTTTTAAGAGATGTTTTCAAAAAAAACGCTATTATGATGTTAGGCTGTCCAAAACTTTATGTAGCTTTGTTTACCGAACATATACCTCTAAAAGAAGTCCCTAGCAAAATCAAAAAAGAAAAACTTCTTGAATTTATGATTGATTTTTATAAATCCACAGGGTTTAACAATATAGGGGTTTTAGCATTAAATCCTCACGCAGGAGACGGGGGAGTCTTAGGCGATGAGGAAATAAAAGAGATACTGCCGGCAATTATAGAAGCAAACGAAACTTTACAAAAAAATACTTTTTACGGACCTTTAGTACCTGATATAGCTTTTATAAAACAAAAAGGTGTTTTTATAGCAATGTATCACGACCAGGGTTTAGCCCCTTTAAAATCCCTTTACTTCGATGAAAGTATAAATGTAAGTTTAAATCTCCCTATTTTAAGAACTTCGGTAGACCATGGAACGGCATTTGATATAGCATATAAGGGAGTGGCAAAAACAAAAAGTTACGAAAACGCAATTAAATATGTTAAAAACTCTAAAATTTGATATATATCAAGAAAAAATTTTTATTATTGGCTATAATTAATTAAAAAAAGGAGAGTTTAAAATGGATTATCCAAAACTCATAAGATTCCAACACGAAAGTTTCATAAAATTCATATATGCAAGTGTTATGGTTAAAGAACCTGATGTAAGAGAGAAACTAGAAGATATAGCGATGTTTAAATACAGACATATGGTATGGGCTATGCAAGATGCGGTAAATGAGGGTATTAAATTCAATATGGATTTTGATGAAAAAGAAATTGCAAAAATAAAAGTTTCAAGAGAAGAAGATTTATTAGAAGTGTTAATAGACGACCTTGACCAAAATATAGCTCTTTATGAGGGAGAAGACACTCCTACAATCAACAGATTGAGAAATGATGATACCTATTTTATAGAAGAATTAAGAAGTTTAGACGTAGAAGGAGAGATTACGGCATTTAACGAGCAAAAAGAACTTCCCGGAGTTGAACTTGATGAAAAAGCAAAAGCAGCACTGGTATTTTTCTTAATGGAAGAAACATTTAAAGAGTATGAATTAATTACTATATATAGCTATTTAAAAGTTCACAGTAATATAAGCATAGCAAATTCGGCTTTTACCGATTTAGCATATGATTCTATTTATCATTTAAAAAGATTTGCCGAACTTGCAAGTAAAATGGGAGTACTTACTCTTCCAAGACCTATTCCGCATGAGAAATATGAAAATATAGGAATAATTAAATTTTTAAAAGAAAATATAGAAGAAGAAATGGATGCAGAAAAACAATGCTTGATTTTAGCTGAAAAAATAGGTAACAAAGAATTAAGTGACTTTTTACTTTTTATTTCTCGTCAGGAAGTTTATCACGGAGAACTTTTACAAAGAGCTCTTAAAGCAATAAGCTCTAATAAATAATTCTCTTTTTCTCTTTTTTATAAAAAAAGAGGAAGAAATTAAGAATATTTAGAAAGTACTTCCTCAGCTTCTTGATATCCAAGCTCAAAAGCTTTTTTATTAATTTCTACAGCTTTAGCAGGGACTGTTTCTATCATTGCTTCATAAACTAAATCTTTATCAAGATTGTTCATTCTAGTAGCAATGGCAAGAGCTACAACTGATTGTGTAATAACGTTTCCAACTTTTTCTTTTGCTATAGTAATAACTTCAATAGGAAACATTTTCCATTTTGCTTTATCATCTTCAGTAGGATAAACAAGATTTGGCTCATATACTATAATTCCCCCCTCTTTTACTCCATCTTTAAAAAGATGATAAGATTTATCAGCAACACTTAACATAAAATCAATCTCACCATCCACAGCATAAGGATAAAGAATAGGTTCATCATCTAAAATAATATCAACTTTAGTAGGACCTCCTCTTACTTGAGAAGTATATGTACCAACCTGAACTCCATACTTACCTGCTTTTACATACGCTCTTGCCAAAATTTCACCGGCAAGAAGGACACCCTGTCCTCCAACTCCTGTAAATCTTAATTGTTTTCTCATGAGTTACCCCTTACTCTGTCAATTAATTTATAATACTCTTCACAATATTCTGGCTCTTCTACCTGGTATAAAACACCTCTTGGAAATTTTCCTTGTTTTTTAAGTTCATACTGCTCTTGAGGACTTAGTTTATCCCATTTAGCTTTTGGAACTAATCTCTCTTCAATCCAATCCATATTTTTCTTAGCATTTGCTAGTTTATTTTTTCTACCGAAGTTTACGTGACAGTTTGAATGCACATCAAAGAAACTAAATCCTTTATGTTGAAATCCTTTAATAAACAGTCTTTCAAGTTTTTGAGCTTCAGCTACGCTTTCTCTTCCGATAAATGTAGCTCCCGCACCTTTAGCAAGTTCTGCCGGGTCAAAAGTCGGGTCTATATTTCCATATTGAGTAGTTACAGACCACGCACCTTTTGGCGTAGTAGGAGATACCTGGCTGTTTGTAAGCCCGTAAATAAAGTTATTGATAAGTACAAAATTTAAGTCAATATTTCTTCTACACCCATGAATTGTATGGTTACCACCGATTGCAAGTCCGTCACCGTCACCTGCCACAACGATTACGTGTTTATCGGGATTTGCAAGTTTAATCCCCGTAGCGTATGCCACAGTTCTTCCGTGAGTCGTATGCACAGTGTTTGCATCAATATAACTACTAAATCTTCCACTACATCCGATACCGGATACTATACAAATATCATTTTTATCCCAACCAAGCTTTGCAAAAGCCCTTATCATCGCTTTCATAATAATACCATCACCACATCCCCAACACCAAAGTGTCGGCATTTTATCGGTTCTTAAATAATAATCGTAATTAAATGCCATTGTTACTCCTTATAATTTATATTTTTATCTTGATGCCATTTCTTTAAGTTTTGCTTTAATTTCGGCCGGACTGATTGGTCTTCCGTTTGCTTTAAAAAGTGTATCAAATGTTTCTGCTTTTCTTCCGCTTGCTCTTTGGATTTCTTTAAAATATTGACCTTTGTTCATTTCAGTTACTAATACTTTATCAAATTTTTTACATACTTCATCTATTTTTTCTTCCGGACTTGGCCAAAGTGTAATTGGTCTGAAAAGCCCTACTTTTATACCTTCTTTTCTTAACTCTTTAATAGCTTCTTTAACCGCTAAACTCACACTTCCATAAGCAATTACAGCCATATCGGCATCATCAAGCATAAACTCTTCATAACTTTCAATCTCATCTTTATGAGCTAAAATTTTGTTAAACAATCTATCTATTAATTCTTGACAGATTTTAGCGTCTTCCGTTGGAAATCCTGTTGGTCCGTGATGAAGTCCTGTGATATGATATCTGTATCCTTTAAAAAATGGATTAAGCACAGCTGGTTCATCTGGCCCGACAGCGTAAGGAAGATACTCTTTAGGGTCTCCTTCGTAAACTTTTCTATTAACTATATTTTTCTCAACTTCTTCTTTATCAGGTAACTCAGCTTTTCCTATCATATGTCCAAGTGTTTCGTCAAGTAACACAAATACAGGTGTCATAAATCTTTCTGCCAGATTAAATGCCCTAACAGTTTCAGTATAACACTCTTCAAGACTTCCCGCACATAAAGTAATAGACTGATAATCACCGTGAGTTGGCGCTTGAGCTTGTAAAATATCACCTTGCTGAGGTCTTGTTGGAAGACCGGTACTTGGACCTCCTCTCATTACATTTGTGATTACAAGAGGAACTTCTGCCATAAATGCAAGACCGATTTGCTCAGACTTCAAACTAATACCAGGACCTGATGTATTTGTCATTGATTTTACACCGCTCATACTTGCACCAAGTGCTACTGAAATACCCGCAATTTCATCTTCCATTTGAATAAACACACCACCCACTTTTGGAAGTAATCTACTCATTTCATGAGCAATTTCACTACTTGGAGTAATTGGATATCCACCAAAAAATCTACACCCTGCGTCAATTGCTGCAAGTGCCGCTAATTGGTTTCCTGTACTTACGATTTCTCTTGGCATTACGCTTCTCCTTTTAGCTTTTTAACTTCATTAAGTTTTTTAAATTTATATTCATCTCTTTCAGCTACAAAAATACAAAAATCAGGACATTCAAGTTCGCATTCTTTACATCCTATACAATATTCCGGATGTGTTACCTTTACCATCTGACCCAAAATATTATGAGGGTCTGGAATCATCTCAAGTACGCCTGTAGGACAGAACTCAACACAAAGTTCACAGCTTTTACATTTCGCTTCATCAACCCAAACAGGTGTATTTGCCGGAGCTTTTAATCTAAAATCTACATTTAAAGCCATTTATTCTCCTTTTTTTGATTTATTTTATAATAACAAAAATAAGACTAAACTAAGCCTATTTAAAACAGCTTAAAGCTTTTTTGAGTAAAAATGTAACATTCTCTATAAAAAATTTATTCCTCTGTCACTAATTTTAAAATCAAAAAAACCCCAAAAAAAGGGTTAAAAGTTTGATTATTTTCTCTCTTTTAAAGCTTTTGCTACTGTAGCCCCAATATCCGCTGGACTTTCAACTACATACGCTCCAGCTTCTTTTAATGCAGCCATTTTCTCAGCCGCCGTACCTTTGCTTCCGCTGATAATAGCCCCGGCATGCCCCATTCTTTTACCCTTAGGAGCGGTTTGACCTGCAATAAAAGCAATTACGGGTTTTGTAATTTTTTCTTTTATAAGTTTTGCAGCTTGAATTTCAAGGTCTCCTCCGATTTCACCAATCATAACGATTGCTTCTGTTTCAGGGTCTGCTTCAAACATTGGTAATAGCTCTTTATAACTAAGACCAATAATCGGGTCTCCTCCAATACCGACCGCTGTTGTTATTCCAAGACCTTCTTTTACAACCTGATTACTTGCTTCATATGTTAGGGTTCCGGATTTACTAATAAGTCCAACATTTCCTTTTTTAAAAATATGTCCTGGCATAATTCCTATTTTACACTCTTCTGCTGTAATAATTCCAGGACAGTTTGGTCCTATTGTTTTCATGCCTTTTTTAGTCGCATAATGTTTTGCATACATCATATCTCTAACAGGCGCACCTTCTGTAATAATTACGGCAAGTTCTATCCCCGCATCAGCCGCTTCCATCACTGCATCGGCAACAAATGCAGGAGGAACGAAAATCATACTGACAGTGGCTCCTGTGGCTTTTAGGGCATCTTCAACTGTATTGAACACAGGTTTCCCAAGATGTGTCATCCCGCCTTTGTTTGGAGTTACACCTCCTACGATTTGAGTCCCGTAGGCCATACACTGTTCTGAATGGAAAGTCCCTTCTTTTCCTGTAAATCCTTGAACAATTACTTTTGTGTCTTTATTTACTAAAATACTCATTATAGCTCTCCTTTCGCAGCTTTTACGGCTTTTTGCGCTCCATCTTTTAAATCAGTCGCAGGAATAATGTTTTTAATGTTTGCATTTCTTAGAATTTCCGCAGCTTCCTCGGCATTTGTTCCATCAAGTCTTACAATTACAGGGACATTTACTTCCACTTTTTCAGTAGCCTGAAGAATTCCGTTTGCAATTCTGTCACATCTAACAATTCCACCGAAAATATTTACAAAAATACTCTTTACATTCGGATCGCTTAGAATAATTTCAAATCCTTTTGCAACAGTGTCAGGATTTGCTCCACCACCAACGTCTAAGAAGTTTGCAGGTTCTCCACCTTCATGTTTAATAATATCCATCGTAGCCATTGCAAGCCCAGCACCGTTAACCATACATCCTACATTTCCGTCAAGTTTGATATAGCTTAATCCGTATTTTTTAGCTTCTATTTCAGTTGGTTCTTCTTCGTCTAAGTCTCTCATATCCGCAATATCCGGATGTCTGTAAAGTGCATTGTCATCAAATCCCATTTTTGCATCAAGGGCTAGGAATTTCCCTTCTCCCGTTTTAATTAACGGGTTGATTTCAATCATTTCGGCATCGTTATCCATATATACTTTATATAAAGCGTTTGCAAATTTTATAAATTCTTTTTGTTCGTCTTTTCCAAGACCAAGTCCGAATGCCAATTTTCTGGCATGAAAAGGTTGAAAACCAATTGTCGGGTCGATTGCCACTTTTACAATTTTTTCAGGAGTTTTAGCAGCAACTTCTTCAATTTCCATTCCACCCTCAGTACTTGCCATCATTACAGGCATTTCAAGCGCCCTATCAAGCACCATTCCAAGATAATACTCTTCTTTAATATCAGCACCCTCCTCAATATAAACTTTTTTTACTACTTTTCCCTCAGGTCCTGTTTGATGGGTTACAAGCGTCATTCCAAGCATTTCTTCTGCTATTTTTTCAACTTCATCAAGAGTTTTTGCAAGTTTAACTCCACCTGCTTTTCCTCTACCACCCGCGTGAATTTGAGCTTTTACAACCCAAAGGTTACCTCCAAGCTCTTCGGCTACTCTTCTAGCCTCAGGTCCGGAAAAGGCAACTCCTCCTCTTGGAGTTGGCACTCCATATTTTCTAAATATCTCTTTTGCCTGATATTCATGAATATTCATTTACTCTCCTTTTAGAATTTTATTTTTCTTCCCACTCTTTTCTTCCCATTTCATAAAGGTCGTTTCCGTATACATCATTAACTACAACTACAGGAAAATCTTCTACCTCAAGTCTTCTTATAGCCTCAGGTCCAAGCTCAGGATAAGCGATAACCTCAGCCTTTTTAATAGCTTTTGCAATAAGTGCGGCCGCTCCTCCAACTGCTCCAAAATAAACGGCTTTGTGTTTTTTACATGCTTCTTTTACAGTTTCGTTTCTTTTACCCTTACCAATCATACCTTTTAGCCCTTTTTCAATTAAAATAGGTGCATAAGGGTCCATTCTGTAACTTGTAGTAGGTCCGGCACTTCCGATTACCTCTCCCGGTTTTGGAGGAGTTGGACCTACATAATAAATCACAGCTCCTTTTAAATCAAAAGGGAGTTCTTTATTTTCATTAATTAAATCAACAAGTCTTTTGTGAGCGGCATCCCTTGCGGTATACACAGTCCCAGTTAGATATACAATATCTCCTGCTTTTAATTTTTCTACATCTTCATCTGTTAAAGGAGTTTTTAATCTGTATTCTGCCATTTTTATTCCTTTAAATAGTAATATGAGCGTGTCTGCTGCTGTGACATTGAATATTAACAGCCACTGGAAGCGATGCAATATGACACATCCTGCCCGGTTGGAACGTTTCTATATGGACTGCTAAAACGGTTTCAGTTCCACCCATTCCCATGGCACCTATTCCAAGTTTGTTAAGCTCTTCTTTAAGTTCTTTTTCAAGCTCATCAAGTTCAGGGTCCGGATTTTTAGTTCCTATATCTCTAAAAAGAGCATGTTTGCTCATAACAGCCGCGTAATCAAAACTTCCTCCAATTCCAACTCCGACAACAAGCGGTGGACAAGGGTTTGGACCGGCATCACTTACAACTTTTTTAACAAACTCTTTAATTCCTTCTTTTCCGGCCGCAGGTGCAAGAACTGTCGCACGGCTTACATTCTCACTTCCACCGCCTTTTGCAGCATATTCAATTTCTATTTTATCACCGGGAACAATATCAAAATAAATTACAGGAGGCAGGTTATATCCAACTTTATCTTTAAGATTTGCTCTTGTAAAACAATCACATGTACTAGCTCTTAAATATCCTTCTTTATAACCTTTTTCTGTTCCCTCATAAATGGCATCTTTAAGACTTCCGCCCTCAACCTTAACATCTTCTCCTACTTTTACAAAATAAATTGCAAGCCCGGTATCCTGACATAAAGGTTTCCATTCTTCTTCTGCAATTTTTGCATTATCAAGAATTTGTTTTAAAACAGCTTTACTTACTTCGCTTTTTTCATTTTTATAAGCTTCTTCTAAAGCTTTTTTCATATCAGGCGAAAGATGTGTTGTTGAGTAAATTATCATATCTCTTATTGATTTTACGATATCGTCATATTTTACGACTCTCATTTATTCTCCTTAAAAAAGTCTCTCTCAAGCACGTCTATCATCTGCTTAACGGCTGCCGTTGAACGTCTGAACTGCTCTTTTTCACACGGGTCAAGCGTTACTTCAAT
>JAMOSR010000129.1 GCA_027062985.1 Nautiliaceae bacterium | reverse complement strand
TGGCAGTTTTTATAATTCCTTTAATGTTTAAAATTGCAGCTGAAGATATGCTGTTTAAACAGGTAAAAAGTCCGTATGATTTTGAGAAAACCGTTCAGGTTTTAGTAAACAGAATCAATAAACAGCCCGGATGGCATATAGTTAGCGTAATTAATCAAGAAGAAGAAATAAAAAAATACGGAGGACCGGATGTTGGTCCTGTAAAAATTATAAAATTCTGTAACGCAAAATATGCGGGAGAGATGTTAAAAGATGACAGAACAAAATTTATGGCTGTTAAAATGCCTCTAAGCATTGCCGTATATGAAGACAGCATGGGAAGAGTTTATATTTCTCTTATGAACGGATATCTTTTGACCAGAATGCTAAGCTTAACGCCTGAATCAAAAATTATGGAAAAAGTTGTTAGGGATATTCAAAATATTTTAAGTTTTGTTCATTTTAGATATTCTATATTTTAAAGGATTTAAATGGCTAAAAAAGTATTGATTTTAGGGGGTGGATTTGCCGCTCTTGAGAGTGCAATCTGGCTGAAAAAATACGGTTTTGACGTAACGGTTGTAACGAATAGAGAATATATGTACATATATCCTATCTCTATTTGGATACCTACGGGTGAATACAAGTTTGAAGACTGCATAATTGACTGGGAAGAACTCAGCCGTGTTCATGGATTTGAAGTAAAATTTAATAAAGTTAAAAAAATCGACATTAAAAATAAAAAAGTAGAATGCGAAAATGAAAAATCAAGATGTGATTTTGATTATTTAATTATTGCAATAGGCTCAGATAAAGTAAAACACAAAGGAAGTGAGCATTTTCTTTCAATCTGCGGCGCTCCTGAGGAGTCCTTAAAAATAAAAGAAAAACTTGACGAGCTTATAAAAAGAGGCCGCGGCAAACTGGCATTCGGATTTGGCGGAAATCCAAAAGACCCGAGCAACGTAAGAGGGGGACCTGCTTTTGAAGTAATGTTTAATATTCATCATAAATTAAAAAAATTAGGACTTAGGGATAAATTTGAGATTACTTTTTTTGCTCCTATGCCAAAGCCCGGGGCTAGAATGGGACAAAAAGCCCTTGAAATTATGGATAAGTGGTTTGATAGATTAAATATTAAACAAATTAAAGGTAAAAAAATTACCGAATTTGTAGAAGACGGCGTGATTTTTGAAGACGGAAGCAAGCTTGAGAGTGATTTGACTATGTTTATCCCGGCTGGTAACGGGCCTGAACTTTTTAAAGATACCGGGCTTCCGTTAAATGAAGCAGGATTTATCAAAATTAACGAATACTGCGAAGTTATGCATGATTTTGATGAAACAAGTTCTGATAAATTTCCTATTTTTGCTATAGGTGACAGTGCGGCAATAGACGGACCGGATTGGAGGGCAAAACAGGGGCATTTAGCTGAAGTAATGGCAAGAGTTACGGCATATAATATCAAAATGATGGAAGAAGGAAAAGAAGCCAGAAAAGAGTATATCTCTCATATTAATATCTTATGTCTGATGGATAGCGGGGACGGAGCGGCCTTTGTATACAGAGACAACAAAAGAGCAATATTAATACCTCTTCCGATTATCGGACACTGGATGAAAAAAGGTTGGGGCTGGTATTTTAAAAACTCCAAACTTAATAAAATCCCAAGAATCCCCGGAATGTAATCAGATTTCCAGCTCCTTTTTTAGTTTATTGCTGGCAACTGTTGCTTTGTCTTGTAGGAATATGTCGGTAATGGTGTTTGTATAATTTGAAGGTTCTATATTTATTTCGATGATTTTTGCTCCGTTTTGTTTGGCAAGTATTGGTAATTGGCTTGCGGGCATAATTTCTCCCGTGGTACCAATAACTATAAGACAATCGGCATTTTCGCATAATCTTATAGATTCTTCAAAAGCTTTAGGAGGAATTGGCTCTCCGAAAAATACGAAGTCCGGTTTTAATATTCCCTGACATTCAGGACATAAAGGAGGTAAATTTTCAAGAGAAATTGAATCCGAAGGAAATTTTCTTTTGCAGTCGATACATTCCATTTGACTTGCCGTGCCGTGAAATTCTATTACATGTTTACTGCCTGCTTTTTGATGTAGATTATCGATATTTTGGGTGATTACACCTCTTAATTTACCGATTTTTTCAAGCCAGGCTAAAAATTTATGAGCGTCGTTTGGCTGCGTGTTTCCCATATAATCATAAAAAATCTCTTTTATATATTTCCAGCTTTCAGCGGGATTTTGTATAAAAAAGTTAATATCCAAGATTTTAGGGTCGTATTTGCTCCAAAGTCCTGTAGGACCTCTAAAGGGCGGTATTCCACTTTCCACAGATATACCTGCACCCGTAAAAGCTACCGGGAATTTTGAGTTTTTTATAATATCGGCGGCTTTTTTATAATTGTTAATTTCCATATTTTTCCTTTATTTCCTCTAAAACTTTTTTAATATCTTTTTTATCTGTTATATAAGTTTTGATTTTGTATAAATCCAAATTTCCAAGCATTCCCTCTCCAAAAAATTTTGCAACAAAAAGTTCAACGTTTAATTCTTTTAATTTTTTAGGTAAAAATTGTCCTATTCCAAGACCATGTTCTCCACATTCTCCTGATAGTTTCTCTTTTTTATTTATGATTTTTTTTATTCGTTCATTTTCTATAAATTTCTTTAGGTCTGTTTGCGTGTCTATAATTAAAAATCCTTTAGCCAGTCCAATTTTTGGAGCTATGTTTTTTTGGTCGTTGGTAGGAAATACTACTTTCATAAATTCTCCTTAAAATTAATTAAAAATTATACTATTTTTTTTAATTTAAGATATAATTTTCATAAAAAGGAGAGAATATGTTTAAAGAACTTATTAAGAAAATTACCGAGTGGGCATTGGAAAAAGAAGAAGAAGCGGCAAAAAAGTGCGCCATACCTTTAGAAGAAGTTGAAAAGCAGTTAAAAATTCTTCAAGAAAAAAGAGATGAACTTAAAAAGAAATGTGAAGAGCAGCTAAATGAATTGGAACAACTTATTAAAAGAGTTGAAAAAATTAAAGAACTTGAACTTAAAAGATGTCAATTAAAAGAGCAAAATGAAGAGAAAAAAGAAAATTAATCTTTTGAGGAGACCCTTTTATCTGTTGATACCGCTTCTTTTGTCATTGTCTTCCCTTTATTTCTTACGTATTCTATCATTATCTCTTACACAATCTTTGAAGCGGTCTCAACAAAAGCAATTTCCGTTCCTATTTAGTCAGTGTCAAATATCTTACATTGCTATATGGAAATGAAATAAACATTAACTTAAAGCTATTAACTTAATATCAGGAGAATAGAACCCTTTGTCATTAGTCACTATTAAATCTGCTTCAACTTTTTTTGCTAAAACATATTGAATGGTGTCTTCAAAATCTTTAAATTTACTATTTTTTTTTATTAATTCAATTGCTTTATTTGCCTCTTCATTAGAAAATGAAATAATTTTTACAAGTTTCAATAGGTTTTCAATATCTAATAAAGGATTTTTATATTTAGAAACAACATAATAAATAGTAGTTAAAATATCATAGCTTGTATAAAACATATTGCCTAAATTATTTTGAAAAAATTTAACGGCTTCTTTATGAAACTTTCTTTTTTCATCAATTAAGTCAATCAATACATTAGCATCAACGAATATTTTCACTTTTTACCTTTTGAACTGCTTTTAAATCATTAATTCCTGTATTGACAGGATTTTTGACAAAATATTCAAAAGCCTCTTTTTGTTTTTTAATTCTGTCTTTTTCAATAGCCTCTAAATATTTATTTAAAGCTTCTTTTACAATGGCACTCTTACTTTTTTTTAATTCTTTGGCAAAATTTTCTAATTTCATTTCTAAATTTTTATCAAGTCTAATGCTTAACATAAATTTTCCTTTAATGTAATATA
>JAMOSR010000128.1 GCA_027062985.1 Nautiliaceae bacterium | reverse complement strand
AGCAAAACTTGAAATAGCCGTGGCAAAAGGTAGAAAATTACATGATAAAAGACGCGTTATGAAAGAAAAAGAGCTAAAAAAAGAGGCGGCTGCGGCTATGAAGAGGTATGGTTTTTAGTCGTTTTCCACCATTTCTATAAAAGCGTTGAAAAGGGTAATTATATCCTGGTCGGCTTTTCTTAAATGTCTTGCCAAATCTTCGGCTATTACCCACAGCATTTTAACCCCTATGTTTGGATGAGAATAAGTAAGAGTTTTAAACCTTTCATGGGTTATATATAAAATAACGGTGTCGGTAACGGTTTTTATGGTTGATGTGACGGCTCCTTTATCTATTAAATTCACTTCTCCAAAAAAGTTTTTAGAAGGCGCTTTTATTGTTTCTATTACATAATCGTCTTTATATATCGTAAGTTTAATAACTTCTACTTCACCTTCAAGCAGTAAAAAAGCCATATCCGAGTTTTCATTTTCTTTTACAATAAATTCATCAGGTTTAAACAGTTTCTTTTCAAAATATTT
Source organism: Nautiliaceae bacterium (assembly GCA_027062985.1). Lineage (GTDB taxonomy): Bacteria > Campylobacterota > Campylobacteria > Campylobacterales > Nautiliaceae > Caminibacter. The sequence goes on along the minus strand of JAMOSR010000128.1, from coordinate 575 downwards.
AATTGCGGTTTCAAATTCTTTTTGTGTAAGGCCGCTGAAAACAGGGTGATGTATCATGGTTTTCTCCTTAAGATTATAAGTCCGCAAAACTTATTTACTGTATAAGTTTCATTCGGGTGTAAAATAACTTTATTTAGTTCTTTATGTTTTATTTCTTCTAAATATTTTACGAATTCCGTTATTCTTTTTGATTCTTTTTTTATCTCTTCTACGAATTCTTTTATAAATTCATCGGCTCTTCCGTAGTTTTCTATAATACCTACTAAAATTTCCCCTTTTTTTAAAAACTCTTCAAACAACGTTTTATATGTTGTTTTTTTACCGTAGTATCTTTTGATATAGAAACTGTCGTCTTTTAATATTTCTCCAATGACTTTTGAAATACCGGGAGATACAGTGGTTTTTGCCATTAAAAAACTGTTGTATTCTTTGGAGAGCACTATTTCGTCACAGTGGATTTTTTGAAGATAAACCTGAAATTTAGGATTTGCTATCTGGGCTATTATATAGATGTCTTTTTTTAAATCTTTTAGCAGTATCGCTGTCGATAAAATTTTTGTATCGCTAATTTCGTT